>NZ_WTLA01000030.1:0-43294 GCF_011378845.1 Pseudoalteromonas sp. Z9A4 | reverse complement strand
TTCACACTCTGGTTGGGTACGAGCTCACTGTCTTCCCGATGTGACAAGTGCTAGCTAAACACTCATCAAGAAGAGATACAAGGTTGGGTTGAGCGAAGCAAAACCCAACGAAAAAACATCTTATCAAAGAATAACTTTATTTATTATTTTAATTGGTTACGCAAAGAAATTTCCTTAATAAGTTCTGGAAGTTGTTTGGCTAATTTATGAATTTGCTTTAAATGAGCTGAAATTATTTCTCGTTTCTCTTCATTATAGCCACCACCTATAATCGATTTACCGGACTTAAGTATTAAAGAAGAAAATACCATTTCAGAAGCATGGCTATAACCATTATAAAAATCTTTAGCTTGTTTGAGCCAACCTTTCCCCGATGTAACGCCTAACACGCTTGCATTTCTTACTACTAAATCAATTGATAAGTGCGCTTTAGTGAAGGCATCTTTATTTAAATAGCCAGAATAAAAATCTATTTCTTTTTGTTGTTTACCACGACCAACTTTTAACCTTACTGGGGATGAAAGCAAGATAGACATACAGAGAGATTCATAAGATATTCTCATAGTATTACCAGCGGCATTAATATGACCTTCGGCTAATAATCTCAATGAAGTAACCGAAGTCTCTAAAGACAAGAATACATATTCTTGAACCCACTTAAATTTAGGGTTCTCATTTGTAAGTATGAAATTTTTGAAAGCGGTCTCACAAGTATTTAAATGTTTCAAAATCTGAATTACGTCAATCTCAAAATCAGATTTAAAACCTGCAATAGTTCTATCACCTAAAATTATTTCATCAAATTCCATAATAACTCCCATAGCAATTTAGCAGTGTATTCTTAGAAATAATACTTTGTTTCTAAAAGCGACTCTAGCCTTGCCGCAAATAGTTGCCTTGACTTTAAAGCTTCTCTTTGTCACAAACACAAAAAAGCCGCTGTATTTTACAATACAGCGGCTTTTAAAATCATTATTCTAAATTAATAGATTATGACTTAGGTCCACGACCTGCACGTTTACGTTCGTTTTCAGTAAGGTAACGCTTACGAATACGAATGTTTAGTGGAGTTACTTCAACTAGCTCGTCATCATCGATGAACTCAAGCGCTTGCTCAAGTGAGTAGTTAAGGTGTGGAGAAAGCGTTTGCGCTTCATCAGTACCAGATGCACGTACGTTAGTTAACTGCTTGCCTTTAAGGGCGTTAACTGTAAGGTCGTTATCACGGTTATGAATACCGATAACCATACCTTCGTATACTTCAACACCGTGACCGATGAATAGACGGCCGCGTTCTTGTAAGTTGAATAATGCGTTAGTAAGTGCTTTACCAGTTGCGTTTGCAATCATTACGCCGTTCTTACGAACACCGATGTCGCCACCTTTGTGAGGACCGTAATGATCGAACGTATGGTACATAAGACCAGAACCCGAAGTAAGCGTCATGAAATCAGTTTGGAAACCAATTAAACCACGGCTAGGGATCATGAAGTCTAAACGCATACGGCCTTTGCCATCTGGAGTCATGTTAGTAAGTTCACCTTTACGTAGGCCAACTTGCTCCATAACAGAACCTTGGTGCTCGTCTTGACAGTCAATAGTCACTGTTTCAAACGGTTCTTCTAGAACGCCATCTACAGTACGTAAGATAACTTCTGGACGAGAAACTGAAAGCTCGTAACCTTCACGACGCATGTTCTCGATTAAGATACCTAGGTGTAATTCACCACGACCAGAAACACGGAAGCTATCTGGGCTACCAGTATCTTCAACGCGAAGTGCTACGTTGTGTACTAATTCTTTGTCTAAACGTTCACGGATATTACGTGACGTTACAAACTTACCTTCTTTACCACAGAAAGGTGAGTTATTTACAGAGAATGTCATTGTTACAGTTGGCTCATCAACACTTAGTGGTGGTAATGCTTCAACGTTTCCTGGGAAACAAACTGTATCAGAAATCTTAAGCTCACCAATACCTGTTACAGTTACGATGTTACCAGCGTAAGCTCTGTCAGTTTCGATACGTTCAAGACCTAGGTAGCTTTGTACTGCGCCAATTTTACCATTACGTGTAGTGCCATCAGCACTGATAATAGTAACTTGTTGGTTAGGAGCAACAGAACCACGTTTAATACGACCAATACCAACTACACCAACATAAGAGTTGTAATCTAGTTGAGAAATTTGCATTTGGAAGTCACCTTCAGGATCTGCATCCGGTGGTGATACTTCGTCAACGATCATCTTGAACATAGGTTCCATGTTGTCTGATGGCTCGTCTAAATCTAGTGTTGCCCAGCCGTTGATAGCTGAAGCGTAGATTACTTTAAAATCTAACTGTTCGTCAGTTGCGCCAAGGTTGTCGAATAAATCAAAGATTTGATCCATAACCCAATCAGGACGTGAACCTGGCTTATCAATTTTATTGATAACTACGATTGGCTTTAAGCCTTGCGCGAATGCCTTTTGCGTAACGAAACGCGTTTGTGGCATTGGACCTTCTTGAGCATCAACAAGTAATAATACTGAGTCAGCCATCGAAAGTACGCGTTCAACTTCACCACCGAAATCGGCGTGTCCCGGAGTATCTACGATATTGATATGGTAGTCGTTCCAAGAGATGGCTGTGTTTTTAGCCAAAATGGTAATACCACGTTCTTTCTCAATGTCGTTTGAGTCCATCACGCGCTCTTCGTTACCGCCGCGTGTTTCTAATGTACCTGATTGCTCAAGTAGTTTGTCAACCAGAGTTGTTTTACCGTGGTCAACGTGCGCGATAATCGCTATATTTCTTAACTTTTCGATGCTCATATATTTACTCAGAGAAATTAAATTCTCAATGATCCTGCAAGATCTACGCACTCATCCACGCTTTCGCGAGATGTCCCAGCATAGGATTTAAAAGGGCGCATATTATCCCTCATTAATGACATGGATGAAAGTTTATCCAATACATATTTTAAAACTTTCTCAATACTTTTACTAAGTATCTGTTTTATATATGACAATTATATGAATTAAATTTCAATATTTTTTTGAAAAACAGTCTTTTTGGCTATTTTTCCGATCTTTTTGTTACTCTTTTACATTTAGGTTATGCTAATTTCAGCTGATTAAATTAACAACAAATTACGCTCTGTAAATTTTGCACTAAAATGGAATATTTACGCACCAACATGGTGCGTTTATATATTCCATTTTGATGCAATGATATTTTTTTAATTTATAAACAGCCAGTTACAATAATGGCACAAAATCAGCTTAGTAAATACCAAAGCAATTATGCAGCAATAACAAAACCCAATAGTTGGAGGACACATGTCACAATCGGTTTTAGATTTTATTAAAGAAAATGACGTCAAGTTCATTGATTTACGCTTTACTGACACTAAGGGTAAAGAGCAACATGTATCGATTCCTCATCACCAAGTTGATGAAGATTTTTTCGAAGACGGTAAAATGTTCGACGGTTCTTCAATTGCAGGCTGGAAAGGCATAAACGAATCAGACATGGTATTAATGCCAGTTCCTGAGTCAATCAAACTAGACCCTTTCACTGAAGAAGCGACATTAATTTTACGTTGTGACGTAGTAGAGCCTTCTACACTACAAGGCTATGAGCGCGACCCGCGTTCTGTTGCTAAGCGTGCTGAAGATTACATGCGTTCTACAGGCATTGCAGACACTGTTTTATTTGGCCCTGAGCCAGAATTTTTCGTATTTGACGATGTTAAATACAAATCAGATATGTCTGGTTCTATGTACAAAATCGATTCTAAGCAAGCTGCTTGGAACTCAGATAAAGAATATGCAGATGGCAACACTGGTCACCGTCCAGGTGTTAAAGGCGGTTACTTCCCAGTTGCTCCAGTTGATGACTTCCAAGATTGGCGTTCAGCTACGTGTCTAGTTCTAGAAGAAATGGGCCAAGTAGTAGAAGCACATCACCACGAAGTAGCAACAGCAGGTCAAAACGAAATCGCTACTCGCTTTAATACAATGGTATTAAAAGCGGATGAAATCCAAGAAATGAAATATGTTATCCATAACATGGCTCACTTATACGGTAAAACAGCAACGTTTATGCCTAAGCCAGTTGTTGGTGATAACGGTTCTGGTATGCATTGTCACCAGTCTTTAGCTAAAGACGGTGTAAACCTTTTTGCTGGTGATAAGTACGGCGGTCTTTCTGAAGATGCACTTTACTACATTGGCGGCATCATCAAGCATGCTAAAGCAATTAACGCTTTTGCAAATGCGTCTACTAACTCGTACAAACGTTTAGTACCAGGTTTTGAAGCACCAGTTATGCTTGCATACTCTGCACGTAACCGTTCTGCATCAATCCGTATCCCAGTGGTTCCATCTGAAAAAGGTCGTCGTATTGAAGTACGCTTCCCGGATCCAACTGCTAACCCATACCTTGCTTTCTCAGCAATGCTTATGGCTGGCCTTGATGGTATCAAAAACAAGATCCACCCTGGCGATGCTATGGATAAAGATTTATACGACTTACCAGCTGAAGAAGCAGCAGAAATTCCAACTGTTGCAGCATCACTTGACGAAGCACTATCTGCACTTAGCGCAGACCGTGAATTCTTAACTCAAGGTGGCGTATTCACTGATGACTTAATCGATGCTTACATCGAACTTAAGTCTAAAGAAGTTGAAAAGCTTAACATGACAACTCACCCAGTTGAGTTTGAAATGTACTACAGCTGTTAATTAAGCTGTAAAAAATATGTGTGTTCTCAAGCCCGCTTTGCGGGCTTTTTTAATGGTAAAATTAGTCAATCTCCACTAAAGTTAAGTTACCGATAAAAATGCAGGGCTGCAGAGTGAATAACAAGATTTTATTACTATTAATTACTTTAGGATTAAGTAATTATGGTTATGCCGGTGAAACAAAAATATACGCTTGGAAAGATAAAAATGGCGTATTAGTGTTCTCAGACACCCCTCATAAAGGGGCCCAAGAGGTAAAGCTCACCAGCCAAGATCTTAATATGCCTGCAACAAATACTGACATTTTTGACGGGCAACCTCAGCCTCAACAAGCGGCCTTTAGTATTGCTATTTCCTCACCTGATCATAACCAGACTATTCGTGAAAATACCGGCACTGTTTATGTAACTAGCCGAATAAAACCACGCTTTGAAACTGGTTTTACTATACAACTTTTTATTGATGGTAAAGCACACGGCCCAGCCAGTGACAGCTCAACCTTTGCAATTAGAGATGTAGAACGTGGTCAGCACACACTACAATTAAAGCTTTTTAATAGTAAAAACCAAGTTATTGCTACAAGCGAACCCTGCATATTTTTTATGCACCGAAAAGGGCTAAACCTAGGTAACTAAATTGGGGCATTACTAAACGTGCAGCAGTGTATTTAACCATATAACTTGCTTGCAAACATCCACGCACTAAAATGGTGCAGCTATGATTAATAATAAAAACTTTAGCCCTGAGCTACTCGATGCCATTTGGCAAAATCAAACAACCGCTATCATGTTACTTGATAAAAACTTCACCGTTGTATATGCCAATACCAGTACCAGCGAGCTGCTTGGCCTTGGTAATAAGCGCCTATTAGATCAACCGTTTGATAGCCTTTTTAACTACCATTCAATCGATTTACAGCGTATAGAACAATACTCACTAGTTGAAGGCGTAGATTGCCAGCAGCATAGAGCTGACGTGGTTTTTAGCGATTCTCGCCATGCAAAAGTAGCCGTAAGTACACGACAAATTAAGTTTAATGGCTCGCTTTACATTTTATTTGAGTGGCGCCAAACCGATGACGAAATTAAGCACGACCAAGCGTCTAATCAAATGCATCAATATCAAGCTGCCCGAAACCTAATTAGAGGGTTAGCTCACGAAATTAAAAATCCTTTAGGTGGAATTCGCGGAGCGGCGCAGTTATTGCAGTATGAGGTTGATCAACAAGAAAGAGATCAATGTGCTGAGCTCATCATTGAGCAAGCCGACCGATTACGCGAACTAGTAGATAGGCTTTTGGGGCCCAATCAACTTCCGCAAAAATCGTATGGCAATATACATCAATCACTTGAATCAGTTGCAAGGCTAAGTACGTTAGATAATTGTTCTAACATTAGCTTAGTTAAAGATTACGACCCGAGTATTCCTGATGTATACATTGATCAAGGCAAAATTCAGCAAGTGGTATTAAACATTGTTCGAAATGCCCAACAGGCGCTTGTAGATGGCGGTGAAATAACAATAAAAACCCGCATTAATCATCAACATCGTCGCCCAGGTAAAGCACCTAAAAAAGCCTTGTTGATCCAAATATCTGATAACGGACCAGGTATTGATCCCAGTGTACGCGAAACACTGTTCTACCCTATGATCACCAATAAAGAAGGTGGCTCTGGGTTAGGACTCTCAATAGCGCAAACACTGATAGATCAACATGATGGCTATATAGAATGTGATAGCTGGCCTGGACATACTGAATTTAATATCTATCTGCCCTTTGCAGATTAATGTTTGGAGTTTGCATGAAAACAGTTTGGCTTGTAGATGATGATGCTTCTATTCGATTTGTACTTGAAAAAGCACTAACCCGTGCAGGGTTTAACACAGAGAGCTTTGCTAATGCGCAAGATGTACTAAGCGCCCTAAAGTTTAGCCAACCTACTGTTTTAGTTTCTGACGTACGAATGCCTGGTATGGATGGTATGGCGTTGCTTGAACTTATTGCAGAGCAAAACCCTGGGCTGCCGGTTATTATAATGACTGCGCACTCAGATTTAGACTCAGCTGTAAATGCATTCCAAAAAGGTGCTTTTGAATACCTCGCTAAGCCGTTTGATTTAAACGAAGCAGTGGCGCTAGTCGAAAGCGCATGCAGAGCAAACTCCACTAAAAAAACTAAACGCAAGCAAGCTCCACCAAAAAGTGCCCACATAATTGGTGAAGCGCCCGCAATGCAAGAAGTGTTTAGAGCGATAGGTAAACTATCGGCCTCTAGCATGAGCGTATTAATAAATGGCGAATCTGGAACAGGTAAAGAACTTGTCGCCAGTGCGCTGCACAATCATAGCCCACGTAAAGAAAATCAATTTATTGCACTTAACATGGCAGCCATTCCAAAAGAGCTTGTTGAGTCAGAGTTATTTGGCCACGAAAAAGGCGCATTTACGGGCGCCGACAGCGTGCGTAAAGGCCGCTTTGAGCAAGCCAATGGCGGCACACTATTTTTAGATGAAATTGGTGATATGCCACTTGATGTACAAACACGTTTATTACGCGTTCTTGCCGATGGTGAGTTTTATCGCGTTGGTGGCCATCAAAGTATAAAAGTAGATGTGCGTATTATTGCGGCTACGCACCAAAACCTTGAAGATTTAGTTAAACAGGGCAAGTTTAGGGATGATTTATTCCATCGTCTTAATGTTGTGCGCCTACGTTTACCTGCTCTTCGAGAGCGCACTGAAGATATAGAAAGCTTATCGCAACACTTTTTACATAAAAGCGCTAAAGAGCTACAAGTAGAAAGCAAAGTGCTGAGCCCTAAGGCAACTGAGCAATTACGCTTATTTAATTGGCCAGGCAATGTACGCCAATTAGAAAACACCTGTCGCTGGCTTACTGTAATGGCACCGGGTGAGCTTGTAAGCGAGCAAGACTTACCGCCAGAGATTCTGGATGCTTCGCCAACCCAGGAAGAAGGTGATTGGCTAGATGCGTTTCAGCAATGGCTTAATCAAGAGCTTAAACAAGGCAAAGAAAATATTTGGCCTGACATTCAAGCCCAGCTAGAAACTCGCTTAATTAAAACCGCACTGGCTAATTGTTCTGGTCATAAGCAAGATGCTGCTATAAAAATTGGTTGGGGACGCAACACGTTGACCCGAAAATTAAAAGAGCGCAATATTAGCTGATTAAACGCTTTTAACACATTTGGTTATTGATGAAGCTAATCGAACATATTCCATTATTCAAACAAATGGAAATTATAAACAGGCTGCACTTTTTTAAAGAATTTACGCTCAGCGAGCGCCAAGTCTTATTAGAGTCGTTCGGCCTGTTATATTTAGTAAGTCAGCATCAATTTTTATTTAAGCAATACGATAACGACAAACGTTTGTACATTGTACTTAGCGGCGCGTTATTAGTATTTAAACATAATCATTTGCTAGAACTTGGCACTATAGAGCCCGGTGAATTTATAGGTGAAGGTGCCTTTATAAATAACCGAGAGCGTAGTACTAGCGCTCGCGCTAAAACCGACAGTATAGTCCTCGCTATTACCCCTGAAGCACTCACTCGTTTACCTAATGTTATCCGCGAAAAAATTAAAGACCGAATTATAGAAGGTATGAGTCTGCGCATTGCCAAACTAAGCGAGCATATAGAAACTCACGGTTAGTTCAGTCCATATAAATAATTTGTAGTGAGCAATCAAGCCAGCTGGGGTTATTAACGTGAGCTGTAAACCTGTAAGTATCGGATGGTTTGGCGCCAAAGGGCGTATTTATAAGTGGTTGTGAGTAACTGTATGTTTGCGAATAGGTTTTATAATAAATGACAACGTAACCGTATAAAAACTCCCAACCTAACCTTACAACAGCGCCACTGGGTAAGCTAAAGTCAGCATATTTATCTGTAAATGTGACGAGTAAATCATTGTACTTGTCTTCACTGCATTGAGTTGTTCGTAACTTTTTAGGCATAATAAAGGTTGTACCCGCCACTGCATTTTTTAGATAAAAGCCTATATTGCCATCACCATAAAAATGATTTGAACGCGTTGCATAGTTAACTTGTGGCTCGTAACCTAGCCCCTGCATAATAGTAGCTAACTGCTCAGTCTCTTTTGGGTAAATTTTGTCACTTGATAAGAGTAAT
This sequence comes from Pseudoalteromonas sp. Z9A4, assembly GCF_011378845.1. Lineage (NCBI taxonomy): Bacteria > Pseudomonadati > Pseudomonadota > Gammaproteobacteria > Alteromonadales > Pseudoalteromonadaceae > Pseudoalteromonas > Pseudoalteromonas sp. Z9A4. Next base: position 34,411 of record NZ_WTLA01000030.1, on the reverse strand, counting down.
GTAGCTTCACCAAAATCAGGTGGGATTGCCAGCTCTACATATTCATAAGGGAGCGATTGTGCTTTTAGCGCAGCATCGAGCTGATTGCTCTGTTCATCTTGCAAGTTTTCACTAAATACATACACGGTAGGTTGTTGGCACGCAGCTAATAGTAATGCCAACACACATATTAAAATTCCACTTTTCATAGTTACCCCTTTTTGATTACAATTGTAGTCTATTAAAGGTAACTATTTATCGCAATTTAATTTGTTTGGCTATCTAACCAAGCATCAACACTTTTGCGAGTATATAAAACTTCTTTAAATAAACGATGACGTTCAAATTCAAGTTTTGTTTTTCTCGTGGCATCACCACTAACTAAACGGCTATGGGTATCATTGAATTTTGAAATTACAGAAAAACCGCGCTCATCTTGATCAGCTTGCTTTTTTACAGAATTAGCAAGGTGCTCTCTAACATCGTCAGCAGTTAACATACCTGAATTGTCTAATCCCATTAGCTCTTTTTTCATTGCCAATCTTACGCCCATTTCCTACTCCATTTAATGAAAACTATTTAATCCGCCAAAGTTTTAGCAATTAGCAGGCCATACGTAAAATTAACTGCTGCAAAGGTTACTCTTCAATTGCTTCAGTTTTTTTAAAGACAGATAAAATACATAAAAAATTTCATAGCTATTTACGTATTACAATTAGCGAAAGTCACTTGCTTTGGTGCAAAAGTAGCTGCAAGCCTTTATACTACAGCTTGTGCGTTACCCCACCGAGAGCAAATATGAACGAAGAATACATAGAAATAGAATTAGAAGAAGAGCCGATTGAGCTCTGTAAATTATTAAAAGTACTAAACTTAGTTGAAGGTGGCGGCCAAGCTAAAAACCTAATTACCGAAGGCTATGTGGGTGTTAACCATGAAATTTGTACAATAAAGCGGAAAAAATTATACAGTGGCGATGTATTAGAATTTGATGGCGAATTTTTTAAACTTGCGCTAAGTGAAGACGCAACCCCTGCAGAAAAACCTGCGGTACAAACTCAAGCAGAGTCAAAGCAAGCTGCACCACAACCAACAAATCAGCCAGCTAAAAGTAAGCGTAAGCGAACTAAAAAACCAAAAGTAGATGATAAAACAGGTCGTCGTCCTATTTCATTTGGTTAAGCATTTAAAAGCCCTCTTTTTATATAAAAAGGTCAACTTGTATAGTTGGCCTTTTTACTCTTTAATAACCTAGTTAATAATAATAAAAACAAGGTTATAAAATGTCTGTCAAAACACCTAAAAATTGGTTTAAGTCCGTTGTATGGGCGGCACTCGTATGGAACTTACTTGGCGTTATTGCATTTGCTATGCACATGATGATGACACCCGAAATGATAAGTAAACTTCCACTAGATCAACAAGCTGCCTACTCTAACGTTCCTATTTGGTCAACCATTGCATTTGCTATAGCTGTATTTGGAAGCACTTTTGGTTGTCTGTTTTTACTTGCTAAAAACGCGCTGGCAACACCTACTTTTGCGCTATCGCTCGGCGCTATTTTAATTCAGCAATATTATAATTTTGTGGTCATAAACAGTATTGAGCTACTTGGCGCAAGTGCTGTATTTATGCCTATTTTTGTAATCGTTATTGCCATCGCTTTACTTTGTTTGAGTATTAAAGGTAAGCAACAAAGTTGGTTACAGTAATTAATAAGGGTCGAAATAACTTTTGACCCTACCTCTTTCAAATCATCTCTTGAAATTAAACTTTTCAGCATCATCTCTACTATATTAACTGTATAAAATTCGTTCTCTAAACACGATTTTTTACACTGGTATGTACTTTGCAACTCGAACACTACAGAGGTCACTCTTCAAAATATTTTTCTAATTCATAAAGGGGCAAATAATGAATAATAGTTTCGATACCCAACATCAGCTCACAATAAATGGTGAGCAATATCATATTCATTCTCTAAAAGGACTTGGCGACAAAGCGAAACGACTGCCCTTTTCCTTAAAAGTATTACTTGAAAACCTTCTTCGTAACGAAGATGGCGCAAATATAAAAGAACAAGACATTCAAGCCCTTCTTAATTGGGATCCTCAAGCAAAGCCTGCATCTGAAGTTGCCTTTACTCCCGCCCGTGTTGTTATGCAAGATTTTACCGGTGTACCCGCTATTGTAGATTTAGCCGCGATGCGTGACGCAATGGAAAAACTAGGTGGAGATCCTGCAAAAATAAACCCGTTATCACCTGCTGAACTTGTTATTGACCATTCGGTACAAGTAGATGGCTACGGAAATGATGGTGCATTTGATTTAAATGCAAAACTTGAATACGACCGAAATAAAGAACGTTACGAATTTTTACGTTGGGGACAAACCGCTTTTGATAATTTAAAAGTAGTGCCACCAGCAACCGGTATTGTCCACCAAGTAAACCTAGAATACTTAGCGCGCGTTGTTTTTAATGAAGAGCGCGACGGCAAAAAATTCGCTTACCCAGATACGCTTGTAGGGACTGACTCTCACACCACCATGATTAATGGCTTAGGTGTACTTGGTTGGGGTGTAGGCGGTATTGAAGCCGAAGCAGCCATGCTTGGTCAGCCAATTAGCTTACTCATTCCACAAGTAGTCGGTATGAAGCTAAGCGGCCGCTTACCTGAAGGTACTACCGCTACAGATTTAGTGTTAACGGTAACCGAAATACTGCGTAACCATGGTGTAGTGGGTAAATTTGTAGAGTTTTATGGTGATGGCCTTGCCGACTTACCACTTGCCGATAGAGCAACCATAGCGAATATGGCACCAGAATACGGCGCTACGTGTGGTATTTTCCCAATTGATGATGAAACCATTAACTACCTTCGCTTAACAAACCGCGACGAAAGTCACCTAAAGGTAATTGAGGATTACGCAAAACACCAAGGTTTATGGCGTAACGATGGTGACGAAGCTAGCTATACCGATACACTCGAGCTTAAACTAGGTGATGTTGTACCAAGCCTTGCAGGCCCTAAACGACCACAAGATAGAATTTCCCTAGACAAGGCTGGTGAAGTGATTAGCCAGCATTTAAAAAACTTTCAAGATGAACGTATGGCTCGTCGTGATAATAGCGACGAAGAACAAGCTCGTATTGAAGGCGAAGGGCCAACAACAAATCCAGATGAACCAGTCAACGAAGCGCAGTTTATGGGCGCCGCCAAGGTTAAATTTAAAGGGCAAGAGTTTGAACTAAACGATGGTGCTTGTGTTATTGCTGCAATTACTAGCTGTACCAACACCTCTAACCCAAGTGTTATTTTAGCTGCTGGTTTGGTTGCCAAAAAAGCAAAACAGTTAGGTATTAATGTAAAACCTTGGGTTAAAACATCACTTGCACCAGGCTCTAAAGTAGTTACCGACTACCTAGAAAAAGCAGGCCTGATGGATGACCTAGAAAGTTTAGGCTTTAACTTAGTAGGCTATGGCTGTACTACCTGTATTGGCAACTCAGGGCCGCTTGCAACTGAAATATCAGACGCAATTCAAAAACATAAATTAGTAGTGAGCTCTATTTTATCGGGTAACCGTAACTTTGAGGGGCGTATTCACCAAGATGTTAAAATGAACTTTTTAGCCTCCCCTCCGCTTGTTGTAGCTTATGCCATTGCAGGTAGAACCGATATTGACGTATACAACGAACCCCTTGCTCAAGATGCTAACGGTAACGATATTTACCTTAAAAACATTTGGCCAAGCGTTAAAGAAGTAAGTGACCTAGTTAAAGAAACAGTAACTAAAGAAATGTTCGAAAAAAGCTACGCTAACGTTTACGAAGGCGATAGCCGTTGGCAGCAAATTAAAATACCAGATGGCAAACTTTACGATTGGGATGACGCATCTACCTACATTAAAAAAGCACCATTTTTTGATGGTATGAAAGTAGAACCACCGGGCATTCCTACTATCGAAGGTGCACGTTGTTTAGCTAAGCTTGGGGATTCAGTAACCACTGACCATATTTCTCCTGCGGGCGCTATTAAAGCAGATGCACCAGCAGGTTTATACTTGCAAGAAAATGGCGTAGATAAAGCGCAGTTTAACTCGTACGGTTCACGCCGTGGTAATCACGAAGTAATGATGCGTGGCACGTTTGCTAATGTTCGTCTTAAAAACTTACTAGCACCAGGTACTGAAGGCGGCGTAACACGTACTCAGCCTGGCGATACGCTAGAGAGTATTTATGATGCAGCAATGGAGTATCAAAAAAATAATACGCCACTCATTATTTTAGCGGGTAAGGAATACGGTACGGGTTCATCTCGTGACTGGGCGGCCAAAGGCTCACTTTTACTAGGCGTTAAAGCGGTTGTAGCACAAAGCTATGAGCGAATTCATCGCTCTAACTTAATTGGTATGGGTGTATTACCGCTGCAATTTAAAGAAGGTGAAAGCTACGAGTCACATGGGTTAACAGGGCAAGAACAATTTGATATTGATGGCCTGTACGATAAAACCGATGAAGTAACCGTTATTGCTACAAATGCCGAAGGTAAAAAAGTAACCTTGAGTGCTGATGTACGTATTGATACCCCTAAAGAGTGGGATTACTACAAACACGGCGGTATTTTACAATATGTACTGCGTAATATGCTCGACTAACAAAGACAGTAGTTAATACATTTAAAAGCCCAGTTTAGTAATAAGCTGGGCTTTTTATGTGTGCTGTTTGTTGTCTTAAATCAATGCTAAGCATTTAAAGCGTGCCTACACTATAGCGACTATTAGTGAGGTAACTATGTCGCAAACGATGATAATTAGGCTGCTTAAAACATCAATAGTGCTTGGGTTGTACCTTATTGTGACTGGCCACACTTTAATTGTGTCGAGTTACTTCACTGTTAATCATGGTATTAAAGGAATAATTATAGCCGCGGCATGCATTGCTGTAGGTGTACTGCTGTCGCTTCCCACTAAAATATATTTAACCGTATTATTGATGGAAGCCGAAAAACGTTATTTAAAAAACCATAAAAGCACGCACTCTAAATAATTAGAGTGCACTTAAATTATTAATTTCTTTATTACGTTTTTCTAGTTTGTCTTTTACATTTTCGGCATCATTAAATAGCTTTTTAACAGAGTCTGGGTTCAAAATACTGATCCCCTCTGGTGCAGCCGACATTGTATTTGTACTTGGAGAGGTATTTAAAATAGACGTGTCTTCTGCTGCAATAACAGTAATATCTTTAGGATCGAGTTTTACTTCAATACTTTTTGCATGCGGGTTAGGTGTATCAGAAAAGTGCCATTGGCCTGTTTCGTCTTGCCACTTAAAAATTTTGCTGCTTGAGGTAGTACTTTCAGGCATTGGTTCATCAGAAATACTGCTCGCAATTTTATCGCCAGCTTGCTTAACGCCCTGCACTGCTTGGTCCAAAGTATTGCTAGATAGCGCAACCATTTTTTCTTTAATTTGCTGAGATTCATTGCTAATTGATGATGCAGAAAGCCATGTTTGACCATCGGGCTTTTTTAAATAAAACAAAGAGATAACTGCAATAGCCATGATTGATATAGCTAAGTAGGTAAAGTATTTCATAGCGTTCCTGCTTTAATTAATCCTTTATTGCCTTGAGTCTAATAAAAAATACTTAATTTGGCAATTTTTTGTACCCTAATAAAAGAAAATAAAAACGCAGCCGAAGCTGCGTTTTTATTTGCATTTAACTACACCGTAGTCGCGTTAAATACCGTCACCATCCATGTGTAGTCCGCATTCTCGGTTTAAACCAAAAAAGCGAGTTTCTTCCTCTGTCATTCCTGGTTCTAACTTACGTGTTGTATGTACGTCTCCCATAGACACATAACCTTGCTCCCATAATGGGTGGTAAGGTAAATCGTGCTTGGTAAGATACTGATACACGTCGCGGTTAGACCATTCAATAATCGGGTACACTTTAACGGTACCACGGCTAATTTCTACAAACTGTTTATCAGCACGTGTAGATGATTGATCGCGACGCAGACCACTAAACCACGTGCCCGCTTCTATTTCTTTTAACGCGCGGGTCATCGGCTCTACTTTATTAAGCTGATTATATTGCTTAATGCCGTCTTCGCCTTTCTCCCATAGTTTACCAAATTTAGCCTCTTGCCATGCTGGGCTAAGCGGCGCTCTATACACCTTTAAGTTAAGTGATAAACGCTCACTCATTTGCTCAATAAACTGATACGTTTCAGGAAACAAATAGCCTGTATCGGTTAATACAACGGGAATATCTGGACGTTGTGAGGTCATTAAATGCAGCATTACTGCCGCTTGAATACCAAAGCTAGATGATAAAAAAGCCGTATTAGGCAAGTTATCAAGCGCCCATGCAACACGCTGTTCTGCGCTCATATTCGCTAGTAAACCATTAGCATCAGCTAACATAGCCGTTTGGCTTTGTTTATCTAGCTGTAAAATGTTTTTAAATTCACTCATGGTAAATTCCAAACCTCACCAGCGCCAAAGCGCTGGTATTTAATTAAGCGTGAAAATCGGTTACTGATACTTTTACTTCAGCAACAATGCCTTTGCGTATAACAAAGTCACCAAAACACTCACCGTCATTGCGCTCGCTTGCCCATTGGCCAATTAGCTTATCGAATGCTTCTAGGTAAACGTCTTCGCCTACGTTCTCAAGGTACAATTTAGGAATACGTGTGCCTTCTAAATTACCACCTAAGTAAACGTTGTACTTACCTGGGCCTTTACCTACTAAACCTGCTTCTGCAAGCATTGCGCGGCCACAGCCGTTCGGGCAACCTACAACGCGCATAATAATGCTGTCATCGGGTATACCGTGCTTAGCAAGTAATGCTTCAGTTTTTTCTACTAGGCTTGGTAAGTAACGCTCTGCTTCGGCCATTGCAAGTGGGCACGTTGGCAGTGAAACACACGCCATAGAATTTTTACGCTGCTGCGAATCTGTGTCGTCAATCAGACCATGGCTACGAGCAATTTCTTCAATCACGGCTTTTTGATCTGCAGGTACGCCAGCAATAATTAAGTTTTGGTTTGCCGTCATACGCATGTCACCTTGGTGAACTTCTGCAATTTTACGACAACCTGTTTTAAGCGGCTTGCCTGGATAGTCTAAAATACGACCACTTTGAATAAATAGCGTTAAGTGGTGCTTACCATCAATGCCTTCAACCCAACCAATGCGGTCGCCACGGTGAGTAAACTCAAACGGGCGACTTGGTGCAAATGTAACGCCTGAGCGCTTTTCAACTTCTGCTTTAAATACATCAACACCTACACGGTCTAATGTGTATTTAGTTTTTGCATTTTTACGGTTTGAACGATTACCCCAATCGCGCTGCACAGATACAACATGCTCTGCAATTTTTAAGGTATCTTCTAGCGTAATAAAGCCAAAGTCATCAGCCTTACGCGGATAAGTTGCTGTATCGCCGTGCGTCATCGCAAGGCCACCGCCCACTAATACGTTAAAACCAACAAGTTTGCCGTTATCAGCAATTGCCACAAAGTTTAAATCGTTAGCGTGTACATCAACTTCGTTGTTAGGTGGAATAGTCACCGTGGTTTTAAACTTACGCGGTAAGTAATTAGATCCTAAAATTGGCTCTTCTGTGGTTTCTGCTTTTTCGCCATTTAACCAAATTTCGGCATACGCTTTCGTTTTTGGTAATAAATGTTCAGAAATTTTTGCAGCCCAGTCGTAAGCTTCTTGATGTAGCTCAGACTCAACGGGATTAGTAGTACAAAGCACATTACGGTTAACGTCACCCGCTGTAGCAATAGAGTCTATATCTACGCTATCAAGCATTTGGTGCATGCCTTTAATATTTGGCTTTAACACTCCATGAAACTGAAACGTTTGACGCGTTGTTAAACGAATGCTGCCGTAGCTTGTTTTGTCATCTGCAAACTTGTCGATTGCTAACCACTGCTCTGGCTTAATAATACCGCCAGGCATACGTGCACGTAACATTACATTATGTAGCGGCTCTAGCTTTTGCTTAGCGCGCTCACCACGTATATCGCGGTCATCTTGTTGGTACATACCGTGAAAACGTATTAACTGAAAGTTATCGGCTGTAAAGCCACCAGTAATTTCGTCTGTTAAATCTTTTTCTATGGTGCCACGTAAAAAGTTACTTTCTCTTTTCAAACGTTCGTTATCAGAAAGTTTTACGTTTTTATCTTGTTCGCTCATTTTAAATCCTAAATTTGTTACAGTGACGGCTGCTAGCTGTTAAATAAAATAAGAAACGTGATTAATACACGTCTTTCTGATAGCGGTTTGCGCTACGCAAATCTTTTAAATATTGCTCTGCGTCTTCATTGCTCTTGCCTGTGTTTTCTTTAACAATATCAAGCAAGGCGTTGTGTACATCTTTTGCCATGCGATTTGCATCGCCACAAATATAAAAGTGAGCGCCAGCTTCTAGCCATTCAAACACGTCTTTACTGTTACTGCGTAACTTATCTTGTACGTATACTTTTTCTGCTTGATCGCGACTAAATGCAACATCTACTTTGTTAAGTAAACCCGATTTTAAATAACCCTGTATTTCTACTTGGTATAAAAAGTCTTGAGTGAAATGTGGATTACCAAAAAACAACCAGTTTTTGCCTTGTGCTTCACGCGAATCACGCTCTTGTAAAAATGCACGGAACGGCGCAATACCCGTACCAGGACCAACCATAATCACAGGTGTATCATCGTTAGTGGGTAGACGGAAATTGTCGTTGTGTTCGCTAAATACTTTAACTTTACAACCTTCTTCTGCACGACGAGTTAAGTAACCAGTACAACCACCTAAATGCTCGCTATCAAATGCATCAAACTGCACTAGACCTAGTGTTAAATGTACTTCGTCTTCAACCTCAGCTTGGCTAGATGCAATTGAGTACAAACGAGCTTGTAGTTTACGTAGGCAGTCTACTAATTTTTGTGCATCAATTTTTGCAGGGTTTTGGCGAATTACATCAAATATTTGGCGAGGTTCAATATACGCACGCATTGCGGCTTTATCTTCTACAAGCTTTAATAATTCAGGCGTACCAGTTGCTATTGCGTATTTTTCTACAAAACCAGGGTATGACTGAGTCAGCTCTAGTTTTTCAATAAGTGCGCCGCGTACGCTTAGCTCTTCATCACCTACTTTTACAATGCTTGTTGCATCTATTTGAGTAAGTGTAAGTACTTCATCAACTAATACATCATCATTTAAAAAGTACACACCTAATGAATCACCAGGTGTGTAAGTAATGTCTGAACCTTCAAGCGAAATTTCAACGTGGCGTACATCTTTAGTAGAGTCGCGACCGGTAATTTTTTGAACTGTTAATAGCTCTGCTTCAAATGGATTTTGTTTTGTATATTGGCTTGAAGCGGTCATTGGTGCGCCAAATGGCATTGATACAACTTGACCACCAGCGGCTTCTTGCTGCGCTTTTAAATCAGGTTCGAATGCATCAACTGCACCGGCAATCCATGTTGCAGCTTCATCTTCGTAATCTACATCTAAATCAGCACGTTGATATATGGTTTGCGCACCGAGTTTATTTAAACGCTCTTCAAAATCTTTTGCTGTTTGGCAGAAAAACTCATAGCTAGAATCACCTAAGCCAATAACCGCTATTTTTACATCGTCTAGTTTTGGCGCTTTTTTAGTGGCTAAAAATTCGTGAAGTGTTTCTGCGTCTTCAGGTGGCTCACCTTCGCCGTAAGTAGATACAACGATAGTTAAAAACTTTTCTTTTTTCAGGGCTGTTGGTTTGTAATCTGACATGCTAACAAGCTTAACTGCTAAGCCTCGCGACTCAGCCTGCTCTTTCATTTTGGTAGCTACACCTTTTGCGTTACCTGTTTGCGAACCATATAAAATAGTTAGCGCTGCTGCATCACCCGCAGCCGGTACGCCTGCCGTAGAAGCACCTAACGCAGCCGAATTAGCATTTGCAGCTAAGTAACCACTTACCCACGCTTGTTGAATTGGATTAAGTTCAGCCACTAAACCTTGCAGCTTTTGTACTTGATCTTGCGATAGCGGGCTTGCCGCAGCATTTAGTTGACCTAACAACATGAATCGATTCCCCATAACCCTGAAAATTAAACACAACACACTTTGTGTATTGTTAAAAATGAGTTTTACCTCATCCAGAGCGTATCTGTTGAGGTTTTCTAAGTATGTAGGATAACGGGCTCTGCATAGATAAAAAAAGAATAGAATCTGCTTTGATATTCCATTTAGTTATTAATTTATAAAAATACCTTCAAAAACAGATTAAAGGACGATTATTGCCTTTTACAGCACTTTAAATTAACAATTTTGTAACCTAACTAATGTAGGGTATATTCCTCATTCAAAATAAAAATAGGAACAACTATGTTACACGGGAAATATAAAAATAAACTACTTAGTACCGCATTGTTACTTGGCTCATTACCTGTAATGGCCAATGTAGCTAATGGCGGCTTTGAACAATGGTCAGGTAATACACCTGATGCATGGACTACGATAGATAGCGGAATTGCTTTAACGCGCTCAACCAGTACAGTTAAAAGCGGTAGTAGCTCTGCTGCTGCAAATGTAACAACAGGATCGCAAAGTAACACTGATTTACTACAACAGGTTGCTGTAGAAGCAGGTAAAACCTATAACTTTTCGGCTGATGTTTACCACACCGAAGGTAAAATTAAAGCTCGCTTGTATGTAGATGGTTATCAAGGCTATTCAAATCAAGCACAAACTAACCAATGGCAAACAGTTAGCCATAGCTATACAGCAAGCAGTAATAAAACAATTAGTGTTGGCCTTAGGTTTTACGATGTAAGTGGATTTGATGGCAGCGAAACCGTATACGTAGATAACTTTTTACCAAACGCTGATGGCAGCGCATCAACAAGCTGTACTGACAATAGCCTCATCTTAACGCTTAGTACCGATAATTACGGTAGCGAAACTAGCTGGGCCGTTAATAACAATCAAGGTAGCGCTGTTGCTAACGGCAGTGGTTACGCATCAAACACTCAGTATGATGAGCAAATATGCCTAACTGATGGAACTTACACACTTGTTATTAACGACAGCTACGGCGATGGCATGTGTTGTTCAACAGGTAATGGCAGTTATGCGCTTAAGCAAGGCTCTACCACACTTGCTAGCGGTGCAAGTTTTAATAGCACCGACAGCACAGCATTTACTTTAGGTAGTGGCTCTGGTGATGGCGGCGGGACCACCCCAACACCCACTGGCTACTATGTTACTGCTCAAGGGTTATCGGGTTATGCACTAAAAACTGAGCTTTATAATATTATTAAAGATCATAATGCACAGGGTTACTCGGCTATTTGGAATTTTTACGACTCATCTGCACGTGATAAATACTTTGAAAACGATAACAGCATTTTAGATATGTATAGCGAAAAACCAAACGGCTCTGACAGCTACAATTATGCTGCGGTGAGCGATCAATGTGGTAACTATAGTGGAGAAGGCGGTTGTTACAACCGTGAGCATTCATTTCCTAAAAGCTGGTTTGGCGGCACTATTGAGCCAATGAACTCAGATGTGCATCATATTTACGCAACCGACGGTTATGTAAACTCAAAACGTAGTAACTTCCCATTTGGTGAAGTAGCAAGCGCTTCATTTACATCAACTAACGGAAGTAAATTAGGTTCTGCCGCAAGTTCATTAAATTACTCAGGTACTGTATTTGAGCCAATTGACGAATTTAAAGGTGACTTTGCTCGCGCTTATTTTTATATGGCAACGCGCTACGAAAATGTAATAGGCACTTGGCAAACAAAAACGACCTCAAGTAATGCTGTACTTAATGGTTCAAGCAACCAAGTGTTTGAAAGCTGGGTTGTAGCCATGCTGCTTAACTGGCATAACAGCGATCCTGTAAGCCAAATGGAACTTGACCGTAACCAAGCAGCGTTTGAATTTCAAGGTAATCGTAACCCGTATATCGACCACCCTGAATTTGTAGAAATGATCTGGTAAAAGTTAGCAGTTAAAACAAAAGCCTTTGCAAATGCAAAGGCTTTAACTTTTAGCGTGTAATATTTTTTTATAGTCACAATGGTTTAAGCTAATTATAAGAAACAGCTGCGATAAGTGATTTTTCAGCTCTGTTTTTCATCAACGTTAAAAGTGAATGATGAAAATCTTGAAATATCACCTCACCCCATATTCGCGAATAAATACCAAAATTTGTATTATCTTGCACGGTCGTTTTTAACGTTAAAATCGTATTGCCGCTTTTATCTTCACTTAACTCATATCCACCGTAAAGAGGTGAAAAGTATTCACCGCCTAGTTTTACGTGTTTATCGAGTGCGTCATCGGGGATAGCATCTGGGTCTATATCAAATCTATAATGCATTTTTTTGTTTGGCTGCCAGTCGGTTATTACTTCTTCAAACACAACGCCTTTTTGCCAAGTACTTGTGCGAACAGCGCCTATACCGCTAGCATTCATACTTGCCTTTAATGGCTTTGGTACACCAATTAATTGAGTGAGTGAAAAAGGCACTTCCTGTGGTTTTATGTCACTCACATTAGCTAACTGCTGCCACACAACATTGATGGGCGCGTTAATAGCTATTGAATTTGTTACTTCGTATGTTTTTGATAAATGTAAAAAGTTAACTTCAATAGGTGAGAGCAATATAGGTAACAACGCGATTGATAATAAAGAACTATTCGCTTTTTTTATTTTACGTTTTCTAACAAAGCCCGCAAGTAACCCACCAATGCTGGCAAAAAACATAAAAGCAGGCAAAGCCATTGCCACACAAATGCTCCCTTCAAGCAAAGTAATTACACTTACAAATAAAAAAACAAAAATAGGCTGCCAAGCAATCGTGATCATTTGCCTTTTAGTTAATGTTTTTGATTCGTTGTACTCAAAGTGAATACGAATATAGCCAATAGCAACAGGCACTAAAAACATAAATGATATAGAGACTAAGCTACCTAAATTGTAAGCATTGACTAGCTCTACAAACAGCAGCATAAATATGCCGTAAAGCGTACCAAGTAAAATACCAATTGATTTAGGGGAGTTGAGTTGCATCTCTATTCTTTATTGTTGTTATTAACAATCCGAAAGTAACAGAAGTATTATTTCACCACAAATAAAACGAAATTAACGGCTGCTACCAATAAGCTTTTCAAACAAAGCGGCTTTTACAGCCACTAAGACTAAAGGATAATAACCTGCCATTAACACTACTTCCCGCTATAAACAGTGATCAAACTCCTTGAAATAAAAAACAAACCATTGATTTGTAATAACTTTAAATAATTTTGTGTAATTTTATAATTTTTAACGTAAAGCTGACTGTCAGATTAACTGTATTAAAAACAACCATGCACGACCTTTTGCCTATACATCCCAGCCTAAAAGCTGATTTACCCTGCATGTTCAATATTCATTTGCTTTAACAAAAGCCGTATTTATTTGATTAAGCAACAATGTTGCAGGAGAACGCATGCAAACTACACCACCCGGTGATGCACCATCAAACACGCACAAGGATGCTCAAAGCTACGAGCAACTTCACAAGCCGAGTTCAGAGTTTAATACTCGCGACGAGTACCTCGAACATGAATTACAAATTATGCAGCCTAAGCGCTGGCGTCCTAATTTACCGTTTAGAGATTACCGATTTGAATTTGAAGACACTATACCTGCAATGGCGGGCACTATTGGTAAAGTCGTTATGGTGGGGGCTATTGCAGCAACCTTTGCGGCGCCTCTTGGATTAAGCGATGCCTTTGTTTTAGAAAATGTGCGCTACGAATTACTCATTGTTTCTATTTTTATCATCTTATTCTCAGGCTTTATTTTACCTACAGCCAACTTGGCTGGTACTCACGGCCCGCTTATTCCGTTAATTCCTATTGTTGTTGCTGCTGGCGGCCATCCTATGGCGTTTGGCTTACTCATTGGTGCCTTTGGTTTTATTTTAGCCATAACCAAGGGAGGAAGTATGCTCGCGCGCCTAACCAGTAAAGGTGTATGTGGCGGGCTACTTATTTATTTAGGCTTCATTGGTACTATTTCGCAAGTTAAAAAGCTGTTTGCTTGGGCTGAAGCCATTGATATGGCACACATTGCGTTTATTGTTATTTTAGCCACTATTTTACTATATGCACTGTTAGAGCACTTTAAAAAACGTTGGTTAGCCGTGCCGTTAAGCTGCCTTATTGGTGGCGTGGTTGCCTTTGCCTTAGGTGCACCGTTTGAGTTTCATACTGCACCGGGTTTACCAAATATGAACCCAGCTTACTGGTGGGGCGAAAACACGGGTTGGATGCTAGGTTTACCAACACTTGAAAGCTTTGTTGTTGTACTACCATTTGCAGTGCTCGCCGTTGCTATGTGGTCGCCAGATTTTTTAGGCCATCAAGTATTTCAAAAAATAAGCTATCCGCAACGCACTGAAAAAGTACAAATGAATATAGACGACACCATGCTAAGTGCATCGGTTAGACAAACATTCGGCTCACTTGCCGGTGGTGCTAACTTTGCCTCCTCTTGGGGTACTTATATTGTGCCTGCCGCTATTGCTAAACGCCCTATCCCTGCTGGCGCTATTTTAACTGCATTATTTTGTATTATTGCTGGTTTATGGGGTTACCCTATGGATTTAGCAATTTGGCAGCCTGTATTGTGTGTAGCGCTTATTGTTGGGGTGTTTATCCCGCTACTTGAAGCTGGCATGGAAATGACGCGCGAAGGTAAAACGACGCAATCAGCCGCTATTGTGGTGTTTGCTTCGACCTTGGTTAATCCTGCTTTTGGTTGGTCACTTACTATGTTACTTGATAACTTAGGGCTGATTGGCTGTAAAGAGCGCAGCGCTGAGCTAACTAAAATGAGCCGCTGGGTGATTCCACTTATCATGTTTGTGCTACTTACCACTGTAATGGCAATTGTAGGTATGTTACCCGGTATACCTGCGTTAATGGCTGACTTTAGGCATTAAGCCTTAGCTACCACATCTCATATTTACCCACAAAAAAGCACGGCAATTGCCGTGCTTTTTAATACGTGATTCTTAATTACAGGTTAAGAAATTACTGCCAAGAACGCTCAGTAGCTAGTTGTTTTTCAAACGCATCAATTTGTGGGTTTAGTGTTTCGGTTACACCAATAAAGTCTAAACCACTTAACAAACGTTCTTTTACCTCTTTACTAATATCAAAACTAATTGGTGCAAACTTACTGCTTGTTAGTGTTTGATTTTCAAGATCGATTTCAATGTTAATATCGTCGTGCTGCTCGCTAAGTACAAACAATTGCTCAAGCGTGTCGGCAGGTAACGCTATGGCTAACATTTGGTTGTTACCACAGTTATTAAAGAAAATATCTGCAAAGCTTTCAGCTAAAATAACTTCAAAGCCATATTGCTTCAGCGCCCATGGCGCGTGCTCACGAGATGAGCCACAACCAAAGTTGTCGCGCGTTAATAATATTTGCGCGCCTTGGTAACACGGGCGATTTAAAATAAAGTCAGGGTTTGGCTCGTCGTTATCTAGGTAACGCCAATCATAAAACAATGCCGCATCAAAGCCTTCGCGGCTAGTTGATGTTAAAAACTGCTTAGGGATAATTTGGTCAGTATCTACATTGTTTTTATCAAGTGGGGCCATTAAGCCACTAAAAAATACGCTCATTAGGCTTCTCCTCTAATATCAACAAAGTGACCATGTATTGCAGCGGCTGCCGCCATTGCAGGGCTAACTAAATGGGTACGCCCGCCACGACCTTGGCGACCCTCAAAGTTACGGTTAGAAGTAGATGCACAACGCTTGCCTGCTCCTAGGCGGTCATCGTTCATCGCTAAACACATAGAACAACCCGGTTCGCGCCATTCAAAGCCAGCGGCTTTAAAAATATCGGCTAAGCCTTCGTCTTCGGCTTGTTTTTTAACTAAGCCAGAGCCCGGTACAATTAACGCCTCTATGCCGGCTACAACATGTTTGCCTTCAACAATTTTTGCAGCAGCGCGCAAGTCTTCAATGCGGCTATTTGTACATGAGCCAATAAATACCGTGTCTACTTTCGCGCTTGATAATTTATCGCCCGCTTTTAAATCCATGTATTTAAGCGCGCTGCGAATAGCATCGGCTTTAATTAAGTCTGGTTCTTTATCTGGATCGGGTATGCACTCATCAACACCAATTACTTGCTCTGGGCTTGTGCCCCAGGTAATTTGTGGCTGAATGTCGTCGGCATTTAGCTCAACAACTAAATCAAAGTGTGCGCCTTCATCTGTTTTTAATGTTTCCCAATATTCAACGGCTGCATCAAAATCTGCGCCTTTTGGTGCAAACGGACGACCTTTTAAGTAATCATAAGTAATTTGGTCAGATGCAATTAAACCCGCTTTTGCACCCATTTCTATGCTCATATTACATAGCGTCATACGGGCTTCCATTGAAAGCGCTTCAATGCCTGCACCACAAAACTCAGCTACATAACCTGTGCCACCAGCGGTACCTAACTTGCCAATAACCGCCATAATTAAATCTTTAGCCGTAACCGTTGGACGCAATACACCGTTAATTTGAATTTTTAACGATTTCGCCTTTTTTTGCTGTAGCGTTTGCGTTGCTAATACGTGCTCAACCTCAGACGTACCAATACCATGCGCTAATGCACCAAACGCACCATGTGTAGAGGTATGGCTATCGCCACATACAATGGTTGTGCCTGGCAAGGTAATACCTTGCTCTGGGCCCATTACGTGCACAATGCCTTGGTTAATCGAGTTTAAATCGTAAAGTACAATACCAAACTCTTTACAGTTTTTATCAAGCGCCATTAATTGGTTTTTAGATACTTCGCTTGCCGCATCAAGTGATCGGCTCTTAGTCGATACGTTGTGATCCATCGTTGCAAAAGTTTTTTCTGGGCAACGTACAGTACGGTTTTTTTCACGTAGACCTGCAAAAGCCTGCGGAGAAGTAACTTCATGCACTAAATGGCGGTCAATATAAAGTAAGTCGGTTTGCTCATTTATGCTGGCAACGGTATGTGCTTGCCAAATTTTTTCGTATAACGTTTGGGCCACTTGCTAATTCCCTAATCTGTTTGAGTTGCAGCATAACGGTGCTGCAACTTTACTATGTTATTAAATGCGTGAAACGATGGCTGCAGCCACATCGCTTGTGCTGTAACCTGCATTTGGATATATATCTGGTGTGCCAACGCCTGCTTCTACGGCTTCTGCTACTGCTTTTTCAATGGTGCGTGCAGCTTCGTCTTGTCCTAGCGAGTAACGTAGCATTAATGCAGCACTTAAAATTTGTGCTATTGGGTTTGCAACGCCTTTACCTGCAATATCTGGTGCTGAACCGCCTGCTGGCTCGTACAATCCAAAACCCGATTGATTCAAGCTTGCCGATGGTAATAAGCCCATTGAGCCTGTGATCATGGCGCACTCATCTGACAAAATATCGCCAAATAAGTTATCGCAAAGTAATACATCAAATTGGCTAGGCTGCTTAACTAACTGCATAGCGGCGTTATCTACGTAAATGTAATCTAAGCTTACTTCTGGGTAGTCTTTGCTTACTTCGGTTACTACTTCGCGCCATAATACGCTTGATGCTAATACATTGGCTTTATCAACAGAGGTAACATGGTTACTACGTAGTTTTGCAGCTTCAAAAGCAAAGCGTGCAATACGTTCAATTTCTTTACGCGAGTATGTTTGCGTATCAAATGCAAACTCTTCTGCGCCTTCACCACTGCGGCCTTTTTCACCAAAGTAAATGCCGCCAGTTAGTTCGCGCACACATAAAATATCAAAACCTTTTTCGCTGATATCAGCGCGAAGTGGCGACGCTGCACTTAATGCAGGTAATAACTGTGCAGGGCGTAAATTACAAAACAAACCAAAGTGCTTACGAAGCGGCAATAACGATGCGCGCTCAGGCTGCTCGTTTGGTGGTAAGTTTTCCCATTTAGGACCGCCTACCGAACCAAATAAAATAGCGTCTGAGTTTTCGCACGCAGTAAGCGTGCTCTGTGGTAATGCTTTACCAAATTCGTCAATGGCTGCACCGCCAATTGCATAATGCTCGCGGTTTAGGGTAAAACCAAACTTATTGCTTACAGCATCAAGTACTTGCTCTGCTGCTGCCATGACTTCTGGGCCAATACCGTCGCCAGCTAATACCGCAACGCTGTAGTTTGTTTTACTCATCCTGCTTTCCTTTGTTGTTTTAAATCAGACACTTTTTGTGCACGATAAATTAAGTTATAAACACGGATCATGGCGCGTACCGACGCTTCAACCACATCCGCTGCAATACCCGCACCGTGGTAAGGTCGGCCATCGTATTTAGCTATAATATTTACTTGGCCTAATGAGCTTGCACCTTGACCTGTCGCTTCTAAGTTATATTCAATCATTTCAACGCTCATACCGGTTAAGCGCTCAATAGCTGCAAACGAGGCTTCTACTGGACCATTACCTGTCGCGGCTTCTTGTTTAGCTTCGCCATCAATTCGCATTCCAATCGTAGAACTTGCTACCGATTGTGAGTTAGAGGCTGAGTTAACAAATTCTAATTGGTATTTTTCGTCTTTGTCGTTAATTTGATTAAAGTAAATCATCGCCTCAAGGTCGTAATCGTATACTGTGCCTTTTTGGTCAGCCAATTCGATAAAGCTTTTATATAAGCCATCCATATCGTAATCAGATTTTTGATAGCCTAACTCTTCTAAGCGATGCTCAATAACATGACGGCCCGAACGCGAAGTCATATTTAATTGGTTGCTTGGCACACCCACGCTTTCTGGCGACATAATCTCATAAGTATTTTGCGCTTTTAATACACCGTCTTGGTGAATGCCAGAACTATGTGCAAAGGCGTTTTCGCCAACAATCGCTTTATTTGGTTGTACTGGCATATTACAAATCTTAGCCACTTGGCGAGATGCACGGTAAATTTCTTCACTTTTAATATCGGTATATACTTTTAAGTGGTCGTGGCGCATTTTCATGATCATCGCCACTTCTTCAAGCGAGCAGTTACCAGCACGCTCACCAATGCCATTAATAGTACACTCAATTTGACGTGCTCCGGCTTGCACTGCAGCCACCGAGTTTGCTACTGCTAGGCCTAAATCGTTGTGGCAATGCACACTTAAGCGCGCTTTATCAATATTTGGCACGTTATTCATTAAATGGCGGATCATCGCGGCGTATTCGTCTGGCGTTACAAAACCAACGGTGTCTGGCAAGTTAATAGTTGAAGCTCCGGCATTAATTGCCTGCTCAACAATTTTACATAAATCCCAATGCGGCGTACGACCGGCATCTTCACACGAAAATTCAACATCATCAGTATAGTTACGTGCCAATTTAATTGATTTAACAGCCATTGCCGTTGCATCGTCTAAGCTCATACGTAATTTATGTTCAAGGTGCAAAGGGCTTGTAGCAATAAAAGTATGAATACGGCTTTGCTGAGCTGTGCGAAGTGCTTCGCCACAGGCTTCAATGTCTTTAGCAACTGAGCGTGCCAAACCACAAATAATCGGGCCTTTTACTTCGGTTGCAATACGTTGCACCGAGCGAAAATCAGCAGGGCTCGAAACCGGAAAACCCACTTCCATCACATCCACATTCAAGCGGCTAATTGTATGTGCTAATTGAATTTTATCATCTTCAGTAAGGCTCGCTTTGAGTGCCTGCTCACCATCACGTAAGGTGGTATCAAAAATCCATACTTTATCTTGCTCTTGCATAACTGCCCCTCATTCCTATGTTACCCAAATTTCAATTAATCCCAGCCGCGAGATAAAAAAAACCCCGCAATTGCGGGGTTTTTAGTGTTCAACTCGATGCAAACACACTAATCCCCGCTCACTGACCATAGCAGTAAGAGGTTAAGTTTTAGTGTAATTAAACGAATAATATGCATCTTGTTTTCTTGTGTGTGTGTTCAGTGAAGCCTATTTTTAACATTACAAAGCGATGGAAGCAAGCATAAAAATTCCACAAAACAGATTTAAAAACGATTCAATTGGGTTTTTTAATTCAAACAAGGTACCTATAAGGAATTAAAATAACAAATACGTAACCAGCGACGCTTAAATTAATAAGCACTGCAATATACCGTGCTTATATTAACTTTTTGCAATTTTTTTAAGCTATGCTTCTTTATTCGTTTCTCTTACGTAATGCCCGGCTCCACGAGTAATATAACGCAGTTGCCAAATAACGCGCTCAATCAATTCGTCGCGTTGCAACCCTTCTATATCGAGCGCCTCTGCACCCGCATTAAATACGAGCGTTACCATAGATTCAGCCTGAATATAGGCATGCATAGCATTACATTTAGTTTCACTTTCTAAATAATGAGCCAGCTCTAAAATAAAATGTTTTACCTCGCGGGCTACAGCGGCTCTAAATGCTTTAGAAGTCCCAGAGCGTTCTCGCAGCAACAACCTAAATTGGTTACTTGAGTTATCAATAAACTCCATAAAAGTAACCACTGAGGTATTTATAACACTGCCGCCATCGTTTGCTATTCGTCTGCGTGCTTGACGCATTAGTTGACGAAGGGTTAAACCGGCTTCGTCTACCATGGTTAAACCTAGCTCATCCATGTCTTTAAAATGACGATAAAAAGAAGTTGGGGCAATACCAGCTTCTCGTGCTACTTCGCGTAAACTTAAATTCGAAAAACTATGATCAGCACTCAGCTGATTAAATGCCGCTTGAATTAACGCCTGTCGTGTTTTTTGTTTCTGTTGCGCTCTAACACCCGACATCAACAGCTCCCTGAATTATTTTATATGAATATTTAGTGATATTAGCTCAATTGTCCAGTCTAATACTTGACGACGAGAGTTTGAAATACTATTTTAGCTTACAGTTGTACGCTGAGATTGAGAATTATGAATAAACCACCGATTATTTGGACAAACGTCCTATTTTTTAGCCTAACCTTTTTGGCGGCTGCCACACTTGTACCTTGGTACGCCATTAGCTACGGATTTACCAGCGCGCATTGGATTGCTTTTGTTGGCTGCATGTTTTATGCAGGCTTATCAATTACTGCCGGCTACCATCGATTATGGGCACATAAAACCTATAACGCACACCCTGCTGTTGAATTTATTTTTGCGCTTGGCGGTGCTTTTGCACTACAAAACAGTGCTTTGCATTGGAGTAGCGATCACCGTATACATCACGGTCAAGTTGACGACCCAATAAAAGACCCTTACGCGGCTACCAATGGTTTTTGGTATAGCCATATCGGCTGGATGTTACGTGACTACCAAGGCGATAGCTACAACGACTATAGTAATTGTCGTGATTTACAACGAAATAAAGTCGTTATGTGGCAACATAAGCACTACTTAAAACTAGCTGTTGCTATGAACGTAGGTTTGCCTCTTGCACTTGGTTTATTGGTTGGTGATGTGTGGGGTATGTTAATTCTTGCAGGTTTACTACGCTTAGTACTAAGCCAACACTTTACCTTTTTTATAAATTCGGTTGCACATATTTGGGGCTCTCGCCCATACACCGAAAAAAATACGGCACGCGATAACGGCTTTTTAGCGTTATTTACATACGGTGAGGGGTATCACAACTTCCACCATATTTTTGCAAGCGACTACCGTAACGGTATTAAATGGTTTCATTACGATCCAACAAAATGGATGATCCGCTCTTTAGCCGCTGTTGGTTTAGCTAATAAATTGAAGCGTACACCTGTTGAACGTATCGAAAAAGCAAAGGCCGAAACGCTAATGAGCAAAACGCAAACGCGTCTTGCAAAATTGCCTTTAGCACAAGATAAGATTACATTATTACAACAAGAGTACGATTTACTGCTGAAAAAACTGCAAAATTATTGTTCACTACAAAAACAAGTGTTAGAAGTTAAAAAAAATAACATGGCAAAGCAGTGTGAACGCTCAGCATTAATGGCACAATACCATGAGTTGGAAGCCGCCTGGGAAAATCAAAAACAGGCATGGCTAGCACTTAATGCGAGGTTATTAAAAGCCTCTTTTAATTAATTTAGGAGTGGCTGTGGCCAAACAACCAGAACAAAAAAAAGTACCCGTGACATACCAATATGATGCAATAATTATTGGCACGGGTCCTGGCGGTGAAGGTACCGCCATGAACCTTTCAAAAAATGACAAAAAAGTAGCGGTTATTGAACGCCAAGAATCAGTTGGTGGCGGTTGTGTGCACTGGGGAACAATTCCTTCAAAAGCGCTTCGCCACTCTGTTAGCCGCTATATTGAATACAAAGCAAATCCGTTATTTAATGTTGGTGAGCGCCCTAGCCGCTTAACATTTCCTGATATTTTACGTCACGCAAGTTCTGTTATTTCTAAGCAATCTAATTTACGTAGCAGCTTTTACGATCGTAACCGCATTCATATGTTTCAAGGTGATGCGAGCTTTGTAGATAAGCACACAATTGAAGTAAAAAGAAATGATGGTTCAACTGAGCGACTGACTGCTAAAACAATTGTTATAGCAACCGGTTCACGCCCTTATCGCCCACCTGAAGTCGATTTTACGCATTCTCGTATTTATGAGAGCGACACTATTTTAGGTCTTAAACACGACCCTCATCGCGTACTTATATACGGCGCTGGTGTAATTGGTTGTGAGTACGCTTCTATATTTAAAGGTTTAGGCGCTAAAGTTGATTTAGTTAATACACGTGACCGCTTGCTTGCTTTTATGGATGCTGAAATATCTGACGCGCTTAGCTATCACTTTTGGAACAGCGGTATTGTTATTCGTCATAACGAAGAGTTTGACCGAATAGAGACCCGTGACGACTGCGTTATTATGCATTTAAAATCAGGCAAACGCGTAAAAGCTGACTGTATTTTATTTGCTAATGGCCGTACTGGTAACACTGATACATTAAACCTTGAAGCCATTGGTTTAAAAGCCGATAGCCGTGGCCAATTAAAAGTTAACGAAACATATCAAACAGAAATTGATAACGTTTACGCTGTAGGTGATGTAATTGGCTATCCAAGCCTTGCAAGTGCTGCGTTTGACCAAGGTCGCATAGCTGCTGATGCAATTGCATGTGGTAACTGCGATGACAGACTGATTGTTGATATTCCGGCTGGTATTTATACCATTCCAGAAATGAGCTCAGTAGGTAAAACAGAGCAAGAACTTACAGCCGCTAAAGTACCGTATGAAGTTGGCCGTGCTCAGTTTAAGCATTTGGCACGTGCGCAAATTGCTGGTACTGAAGTAGGTAGTTTAAAAATATTATTCCACACTGAAACCAAAGAAGTACTTGGCGTACATTGTTTTGGCGAGCGTGCATCTGAAATTGTTCACATTGGCCAAGCTATTATGGAACAAAAAAATGGTGGCAATAATATCGACTACTTTGTAAATACCACATTTAACTACCCAACCATGGCTGAAGCCTACCGTGTTGCGGCATTAAATGGTTTAAATCGCTTATTTAAATAACGGCTTAATTAAGAAGTTTTAAAAGCCTTTATAAATAGGTAACAAAAAACCCGCAACTTAGCGGGTTTTTTACTTTTAAACAGTTTTAAAGTTTATTTAAGTAGCTATTACTTATGGTACTTAGCACTTAGCTCATGTACTGCATTAATGAATACACCAGCATTTTCAGGGTCTACATCTGGCGTAATACCGTGGCCTAAGTTAAACACGTGGCCATTGCCTGTACCGAAGTCTTCTAAAATAGTGCCTACTTCTTGGCGAATACGCTCTGGTGTACCGTGTAACATAGATGGGTCCATATTACCTTGTAGAGCTACTTTATCACCCACACGGCGCTTAGCGTCGCTAATATTAATAGTCCAATCAAGACCAATTGCATCACAACCAGTTGCTGCAATAGCTTCAATCCATTGACCACCATTTTTAGTGAACAAAGTAACCGGTACTTTACGACCATCGTATTCACGAATTAAGCCATCTACAATTTTATGCATATATTGCAGTGAAAATTCGTTGTAATCGCGCGGGCTTAATACACCACCCCACGAGTCAAATACCATTAGCGATTGCGCGCCAGCTTTAATTTGAGCATTTAAGTAATCGATAACTGAATCAGCTAACTTATCGAGTAATAAATGAAGTGTTTGCGGCTCTGCAAACGCCATTTTTTTGATTTTACCAAATACTTTGCTGCTACCACCTTCAACCATATAAGTTGCGAGGGTCCACGGTGAACCAGAGAAACCAATGAGTGGTACTTCACCTTTAAGTTCACGACGAATAGTGCTTACTGCGTTCATTACGTAGCCAAGCTCGTCTGTAGGGTCTAACTTTGGAATTTTTTTAACATCAGCAAGTGATGAAATAGGACGTTCAAACTTAGGGCCTTCGCCTGTTTCAAAGTAAAGACCTAAACCCATCGCATCTGGAATCGTTAAAATATCACTAAATAATATAGCGGCATCTAACGGGTAGCGACGTAATGGCTGCAGTGTTACTTCACATGCAAGCTCAGCATTACGGCACAGGCTCATAAAATCGCCCGCTTGTGCACGTGTAGCGCGATACTCTGGTAAATAGCGTCCTGCTTGGCGCATCATCCATACCGGAGTTACATCAACAGGTTGTTTTGCAAGTGCACGTAAATAACGGTCGTTTTTTAATTCGCTCATGGCGTAAATGATCCTAAGACTTGTATAAATTGTGCAAGATTGTACCACCATATTCTCCGACCCTCTATTGCTTAGGGACGAAAACAGCTTTACCTAGAGGCAGATCAATATAATGGAGTGCTTTAATCCATTTTGACTATAAAATAAGCAAAAAAGAATAACATTTAAAACTTTTTATTAATATGTTTGCAACATCACAAAAACCTTGTTATTGTTTGTCCCGCGTTAACAAAAACAATAATAAAAATCTTAAAACAATAAAAATAAATGTTTTAAAATAATAACAATAAAAATCATCTCATAAAAATAAGAAAGCTTGTTATAACAAGTCACTGAAAGAAATTAGACCACCGTAACTGGTGGTTTTTTCTTGCCTAAAATAAAATCTCTCGCCTTAGATTATATAAAAAGGTACACCCCTCAAAGTAGCTCAACTTTACTTGTTGATATACTCGCAAATTAAATATATCTTGATGTACATAAACTTATTATATTCTAATTGAAAGACCAACCCAGCTAGGAGAACAGTTATGCTGACGCGTGTAGAAAAAGCTCAACAAAAATGGGGTGGTAGCCACACAGTAATTGATAAATGGCTAAACGAACGCCAAGACCTTATTGTACTTTATTGCAAAATTGCAGGTTTTACGCCGTACGAAAAACAAGATCAAGCATTGCCAGAGCCAAAACTAATTGAATCATTTTGCCAACTTTTAATGGATTACCTATCTGCAGGCCATTTTGAAGTGTATGACGGTATAGCAAAAGCATGTGAAAAAAAGGGCTTACAGAGCCAAGAACTTGCAAACTCTATTTACCCGCGTATTTCTAGTACAACCGACATAGCGTTAGATTTTAATGATAAGTACGCTGAAGTAGACAAAGAAGACTTATTAAAGGGCTTTGATGATGACTTATCTATTATTGGTGAGGCATTAGAAGCACGCTTTGCACTTGAAGATGAGCTTATTGATAACTTGTTTTCTAATCACGCAAACTAATATGTTATTTACGTGTATTAAAAAAGGGACCTAAGGTCCCTTTTTGCATTTACACAATAAGCTTATTCTTGTGCTGATGTTTCTTCATTTTGAATTTCAAGTAATTCAACTTCAAATACAAGTGTTGAATTAGCTGGAATTTTACCTAAGTCACGGTCGCCGTAAGCAAGTTCTGAAGGAATAGTGAACTTGTACTTAGAACCCACTGACATAAGTTGTAAACCTTCAGTCCAACCAGCAATTACGCGGTTAAGAGGGAAAGTTGTAGGTTCGTTACGTGCATATGAGCTATCAAACTCAGTACCGTCTAATAAAGTACCTTTGTAGTGTACTTTAACTACATCAGTTGCCACTGGTTTTTCGCCTTCGCCTTCGCTAAGTACTTCGTACTGTAGGCCAGACTCAGTTACTGTAACGCCTTCTTTTTTAGCGTTGTCAGCTAGGTATTTAACACCCGCTTCTTTGCTTTTTTCAGACTCTACTTTTGCTTTTTCTTCTTGCTTAGTACGTACTGATGTATCTAATTCAGTTAATACTTCGCGAATTTTTTCTTCGTCAATTTTTGCATTACCAGCAAGTGCATCTTCAAAACCACGGATTAGAAGTGCTTGGTCTAGCTCAATACCAATTTCTGTTTTGTCTGCTAGGTCTTTATTTAAAAAGTTACCTACAGATGCACCAATACCGTATGCTTGTTGCTGTTCTACAGTGTCTAATTTAACTTCAACTTGTTCTTTTTTTGCTTCTTGATTACAAGCTGTAAGCGCTAAAACTGACGCTGCAATCAATGACAATCTAATCGTCTTTTTCATTTTAAATCTCCGACACACTTTGCAGTTGTCATTTTAATGTATTATTACTAGTTAAAGATTAACGGCCTACATGATAGGCTGCTTGTTTAATGACTAAATTCCACATTGTTAGCTAAACTAAAAACATATCCAGTGATTAGACAAACAACCTAGGCATTCAACGCGTCCTAGTCTAACCTCTCAGTCACTAAGAGTTAAGAGGAAATACTTGTAACATGTCGATATTTCGTACTTTTTTAATCGTATTAAGCTGTTTTTTAGCTATCGCTTGTACCGATAAAAAACAATATGCTGTAGCAAGCTACGAACATGCCGCGCAAGGTGCATTTTCATCGGCGCTGTCAACCGATGGTAAGTACAGCTTAATCTCCTCTATAAACCATGGGGTCGCCCTATGGGATAATCAACAGCAGGTACTAAAATACCAATGGTTTCAGCAGCAAGATCAGGACAGTTTGGTATACGCCGTTGCTATTGCTTTTGATAACAGCGTGGCTGTTACCGCCGAAAAAAACACGTTTGCTGTGTGGGATATAGCCACAGGCAAAAATAAAGGTTATTACAAAATACAAAAAGCCAGTATTCGCGATATTGCCATTAGCAATCAAGGCCGTAGTGTTTTATACGGCCGTAGCGACGGCGTTGTCGTATTTGTAAACCTAGAAACCGGACGTCGTATTGAGTTTTTAG
The DNA here is from genome assembly GCF_011378845.1 of Pseudoalteromonas sp. Z9A4. NCBI lineage: Bacteria > Pseudomonadati > Pseudomonadota > Gammaproteobacteria > Alteromonadales > Pseudoalteromonadaceae > Pseudoalteromonas > Pseudoalteromonas sp. Z9A4. The sequence goes on along the minus strand of NZ_WTLA01000030.1, from coordinate 7,223 downwards.
GTCATCAAGATAAAGTTAATACCGTTGACCTGTCACCTAACGGGCATTACGCATTAAGTGGCTCTAACGATTATGTTGCTTACTTTTGGGACACACGTACAGGGCAAGTAATTCATCGTTTTAATCACCCAACGCGTGTTACCCAAGTAACGCTCGATCCACAAGGTCGCTATGCGTTTACGGCCGACAGTATGGCACAAGCAAATGTATGGAAGCTGACTACAGGTGATCTTGTGAGTAAACTGAAGTATATTGCGCGTCAGAAAATTTTTACTGCTGTGCGTTTTAACGAACAAGGCACTTTGCTTGCAACCGGCTCGCCAAATAAGCGCGTAGATTTGTGGCAAATACCAAGCGGTGAAAAAATTCAAACTTGGCAGGTTACCCCGCGCGAAGGCAGTAAGCCTAAATCGGCGGTGGTGCTAGATGTGACATTTACAGATAACGGTAAGTCGTTGTTAACCGAAAGCTCCAGCGGTATCGCAGAGCGATTTATTATACGAGAGAATAATGAACACAATTGAACATCGCTTAATGGAACTTGAAGCCAAAGTGGCTTTTCAAGACGAAACAATTGAAGTCTTGAATGATGAAATAAAAGTGCACCAGCAACTGTTAGCAAAAATGAAACGCCAAACTGAGCTGCTAGCAGAAAAAATTAAAGAGTCGCAGTCATCATCGTCTATGATGTCTGAAGCACCTGAGCCGCCTCCACCGCATTACTAAAACCGGTAAAAATTAGGCAATAAAAAACCGGGTTAGTCGCCCGGTTTAAATACACCAATTACTTGTTCAAATTGACGAGTAGACGCCTGAACAGCGTTATCGGGTTGCGCCATTTTATGACCACACTCAACACACTCTACTTTTTCAACATCATGTTCTCTGTATAGCATCATAGTATCCATGGCTTTGCAGTCAGGGCAAGATGCACCAGCAATAAATCGCTTCTTTTGTCTCACAACATTTTTCCTGTGGTTTGAACTGCCGCTATTTTATCGTATAACTTCACTTGTTGATACGCTTGATAAGAGCATTAAGTTCTATGTTATGATAGCGCCAACTTAACAAGGGCACAGCAAAGTAACGCATTCATGATCCAAATCTCAGAAATAGAACTACTTCGTGGCGGTAAAGCCTTATTAAAAAACGCATCAGCTACATTATTTCCAGAGCACAAAGTAGGCCTTGTTGGCGCTAATGGCTGCGGAAAATCAACGTTATTTGGTTTACTAAAATCAGAACTGCAACTAGATGCCGGTAACTGCAGCATTCCAAAAGATTGGTCTATTGCCTCTGTTAAGCAAGAGACACCTGCACTTGAAATAAGCGCGATTGATTATGTACTTCAAGGCCACCCAGAATACTACGCAATGCGCATAGCACTGCGTGAGGCCGAGCAAAACAACGATGGCGACACACAAGCCAAAGTACATATTCAGCTTGAAAACATTAAAGGCTACAGCATTGAATCAACCGCAGGTGAGCTATTACACGGCTTAGGCTTTGCCAATAACCTAATAGAAAACCCTGTAAGCTCGTTTTCGGGTGGTTGGCGTATGCGTTTAAACCTTGCCCAAGCATTAATACGCGACGCCGATTTACTATTACTCGATGAGCCAACAAACCACCTTGATTTAGATGCCGTTTATTGGCTTGAACGCTTTTTACGTGCTTATACCGGCACCCTTGTACTTATATCGCATGACCGTGAGTTTTTAGATGCGGTGGTTGACCAAATTTGGCATGTAGATAAGCAACTTATCAATGTGTACAAAGGTAACTACTCGCAGTTTGAGCGCCAAAAAGCAGAGCGTTTACTACAACAACAAGCAATGTTTGATAAGCAGCAAGATCAAATTGCACACTTAGAGCAATTTATAACGCGCTTTAAAGCAAAAGCCAGTAAAGCTAAACAAGCACAAAGCCGTGTAAAAGCGCTTGAACGCATGGAAAAACTAGCGCCAGCACATGCCGACTCGCCATTTAACTTTGAGTTTGCAGAGCCAAAAGCATTACCAAACCCACTAATGACAATAGATAAAGCCAAAGCGGGTTATGGTGACGTCACTATTTTAAATAATATAGAGCTAAACCTTGTACCAGGCAGCCGAATTGCTTTACTTGGTCGAAATGGCGCGGGTAAATCAACGTTAATTAAACTGCTTTCTGGTGATTTAGAGCCGCAAGCTGGCGAAGTTATTCAGCATCACGGATTAAATATTGGTTACTTTGCGCAGCATCAGCTTGAATCTCTTGATTTAAAAGCCAGTGCAATAACGCACATACAACGACTAGACCCAAAAGCCACTGAGCAATCACTACGTGACTTTTTAGGCGGCTTTGCCTTCATTGGCGATAAGGCACTTGAGCCTGTAGCCCCATTTTCGGGCGGCGAAAAAGCACGTTTAGTACTTGCCATGTTGGTATATCAAAAACCAAATTTATTACTACTCGATGAGCCAACTAACCACCTTGATTTAGAAATGCGCCATGCACTTGTTATGGCACTGCAAGGTTTTGAAGGCGCTATGGTTACCGTATCGCATGATCGCCACATGCTTAAAAATACCGCCGATGAGTTTTACCTTGTAGATGACGGCAAAGTGACCCAGTTTGGCTACGACCTAGATGCATATTACCAATGGCTACTTAATGCGAATAAAGAAGCGGTTAAAGCGCAGCAAAACGACGAGCCTAAAGCAAACCCAGGTGTTAATCGTAAAGAGCAAAAGCGCTTAGAGGCTGAGTTTAGAAAAGCCATCCAGCCACTTAAAAAGCAAATTGAAAAGCTTGAAAAGCAACTCGATAAATTTACCGCCGAATTAAGTGAAGTTGAAGTGACCTTAGGTGATAACGAACTCTACAACGACGACAACAAAGCCAAGCTTAAAGAGTTATTAGCCAAGCAAGCAACCCTTACGCCTAAGCTTAACGACGTTGAAGAAGAGCTACTTATGGCACTTGAAGAAATGGAAGAAAAAGAGCAGGCATTCGCCGATGAACTTGCTCAATAGCGACCATTTTTGGCAGTTTGCGTGCACCTTGTACGCAAAGCCTGATCAACAAACAACCTTGCTGGCACTACAAAACCAGCAAGGAAAAAACGTTAATTTATGCTTATTGCTACTTTATTTAGACTCATTAAATTTAAGTATTAATACCCAACAGCTAAATGAGTTAACGCAAGTAGTTAGTGAATTTGATACTTATGCATTACAGCCTCTGCGCGCTGCTCTTAGCTATTTAAAAGCTAATCAGAATACGATAAGTGATTACGCCACAATACGCGCAGAGTTACTAAGCGCTGAGCTAAAGCTTGAAAAGCAACAGCAACATATGTTGATTGAAGCAGTAAATGAGTTTGAATTAATCCAGCATGCAGAACCAAACAATATTGAGCTGTATATGAAAGCCACTTAGGCTGCGACTTTTTATACCCTCCTCTACTGCTCATTCTCTTTTCTTTGTGCAAAAAACCTTTAAGTAAATAATTCACAAAGAGGTTAAGAGGCGCTTCGCTTTTAGAGGAAAACAAACTAGATTACTTAGATAAAAATATAAATATTGAGCGGCTGTTTAGCTCAGCATTTTATTACCCTGCCCCCATTTGCTTCTCTTTTTTTCTCTTCGTGCAAAAAATCTTTAAGTGGTTTACTCAAAAAAGTTAAAAGCGCTACGCTTTAGGGGAAGTGAAAAAACATGGATTACAATCAGCTCACTATTTCAAGCGAAAAACTCTCTTAGCTCTCAGTGGTATAACTTAGTAGCCTTTAAAGCATGATCTAAATCAACTTAGCTTCACCCCTATATCTGCTTATGTAAATAACTTGATCTCGATCACGTTGCGACCTGCAAACACCGCCTATGATTAATCCATCAACAACGAGGGGAACAACTCATGAACGTATTCTTTAGAGACTTTTTTACAGATCCAGTTTTATTTATGTCTTTTGGGTTTTTAACCATCGTTGTTTCTTTGTGTATCTTTTTTGCTTTTTTCTTTTTGAAAAAAATACATGATGCAGAAATCCCCGAACAAAATTAAGCACGACGCACTAAAGCGCCTTATTAGTTTACTAGTTAGGCGCTTTTTATTTTCTGAAGCGAAAAATTTGGTACACTAGCTTTTCGTTTAATACAAAGTGCGTAGTACAAACATGATCTCTCAGTTCAAACCAGCATGGTGGATGACCAATCGTCACGTTCAAACCATAATGCCGCGTTTTTTCCGCCCATTTCACCACACTCGCTACGAACTTGAGCAACTTGATACACCTGATGGTGACTTTATTGAGCTCGCATGGTCACTTCCACATAACGAAACCGCTCCACTTGCCGTTGTTTTACATGGCCTTGAAGGCAATATAAATAGCTTTTATGCCAAAGGCATGATGAAGGCGTTAAAAAAGCAAGGTTATGCAGTTGTGCTTATGCACTTTAGAAATTGCTCAACTGAAGTCAATCGCCTGCCACGTGCTTATCACAGCGGTGACACCGCCGATTTAGCCTTTTTTATAAATCACTTAAAGCTGCAATTTCCTGAGCGCACTATGGTCGCTGTAGGTTTTTCGTTAGGCGGTAACGTACTGGCCAAATACTTAGGTGAACAATCACAAGCATGCCCACTAAGTGCTGCAGCGGTGGTATCTGCTCCTTATGATTTGTCGTCATCAAGCGATGTTATTCGTAAAAGCTTAGGTAAAATTTACCAAAAATATCTGCTCGATCGCATGAAAAAATCAATGCAGCGAAAGCTGCCACAAATTAAGCAGCAAATTTCATTAACGCCAAAACAGTTAATGAAAATTGACGATTTATTAGAGTTTGATAATCAATTAACAGCCCCCCTGCATGGTTTTGAAAACGCACACGATTACTATCGCAAAGCCAGTGCAATGCCGTACTTAAAAGATATCGCTATACCTACACTTATTATTCATGCCAAAGACGACCCAATGCTCTCAATTAAGGCCGTACCAAGTAGGCAAGACGTAAGTGAGCATGTTACGCTGCGCATCTCTGACAAAGGCGGACACGTTGGTTTTATTAGCGGTAAAAATCCGTTTAAGCCTATATTTTGGTTAGAGAAAGCCGTGCCATGCTATTTTGGGCAACATGTTTTAGGCAACGCAAACAAAGAGCAATTATGATTATCCCTTTTGAACAACTCGATAAAGATACACTATATAACCTAATAGAAAGCTATGTACTGCGCGAAGGCACCGATTATGGCGAAGTAGAAGCAAGCATCGAATCTAAAGTTAACCAAGTTAAGCTACAGCTTAAAAATGGCGAAGCAATGGTGTTTTTCTCTGAATTACATGAGTCAGTTACTATTATTTCTAAGGGCGAATTTAAAGCGCTGCAAAGTGAAGAGCATCAAGCAGAGGCGTTTGATTAAGGTGTAGTACTTGTAACTTTTGAATTGAACGTACACAATGGCTTTTTACCCAAAGAGCCAAAACATGATAAAACTCAGCACTCTAGTGGTAGCCATATCACTAGCTTTAACTAGCCAAGCCCAAGCAGAACAAACAATAACAGCATCTGACAAGGCAATTAAACTCGCTAAAGACACCATTTTAATTGATACCCATATCGACGTACCTTATCGAATTCACGAAAATTGGGTTGATGTAACTAAAGCAACAACTGATGGCGATTTTGACTACCCTCGCGCTGTAAAAGGCGGTTTAAACGCACCGTTTATGTCAATTTATATTCCTGCGCATTTGGAATTTGAAGGTAAAGGAAAAAGCTACCAGCTAGCCAATCAAATGATTGATAGTATGGAAGCCATAGCCCAGCGCGCACCCGATAAGTTTGCTATTGCTAGCTCAAGCACTGATATAGAAGAGCAATTTAAACAAGGCAAGCTTTCTATAGCGATGGGTATGGAAAACGGCTCTCCAATCGAAGGGGACATGAAAAACCTTCAGCACTTTTACGACCGTGGTATTCGCTACATCACGCTAGCGCACTCGCAAAGCAACCATATTTCGGATTCATCTTACGATATACGCCGTAAATGGAAAGGCTTAAGCCCATTTGGTAAAAAGCTTGTCACTGAAATGAATAATATTGGTATGCTAATCGATGTATCGCATATTTCTGATGATGCGTTTTATCAGGTTATGGATCTATCTAAAACACCCGTAATTGCCTCACATTCATCACTTCGTAAATACACGCCTGGCTTTGAGCGTAATATGAATGACGATATGCTATTGGCACTTAAAGAAAATGGCGGCGTTATTCAAATTAACTTTGGTTCAAGCTTTGTTACCGCTAAAGCAGGCAGTTGGGGCAAGCAGTTAAAAAACACAAAAGAGTCCGTTAAAAAAGACGGCACTAAATTAAGCAAAGATTTTGATGCTGCATACCGTGCTAAAAACCCATACCCATTTGCAAGCCTTGAGCAAGTACTTGACCATATTGATCACGTAGTTGAGCTAATTGGTATTGATTATGTAGGTATTGGCTCTGATTATGATGGAGTTGGCGATTCATTACCTATCGGTTTAAAAGATGTATCTAGCTATCCTAATCTTGTTCAAGGTTTAATGGACAGAGATTACAGCGACAAAGATATTAAAAAGATTCTTAGCGGTAATTTATTAAGAGTTTTAAAACAAGCGCAAGAGTATGCTAAAAAGCATTAAAGCTTTTATCATATATTAGTAATTGGCTAAAAGACCAAGAGCTAACTCAATATAAGCGCGGCCTAGCCGTGCTTTTTATTGGTACTAATTTTATTAAAAGCATGATCATTTTAACGTATTAAATAGCCCATTAATTGCGTAGTTATTTTCAGCAACCTTTTTCCTCGGGTTTCGTAAAACTCAACCCAAGCTACGGCAATAAAGCTATACCTAGGAGCAAATCACTTTTCTTCAGGCATTAAAAAAGGCCACCTGAGTGACCTTTTTCTAACAATTAACTTTAACGTTAATTATTACGCTTTGAACGTTGCTACAAAGCACCTACGCCTAAGGTAAGAGCACCACCTTCATATGACACTTTTCTTCAGGCATTAAAAAAGGCCACCTGAGTGACCTTTTTCTAACAATTAACTTTAACGTTAATTGTTACGCTACGATAGTTGCTACAACACCAGCACCTACAGTACGGCCACCTTCACGGATAGCAAAACGAAGACCTTCATCCATCGCGATTGGTGCGATTAGAGTTACTGTCATCTTGATGTTATCACCAGGCAT
>NZ_WTLA01000003.1:0-260664 GCF_011378845.1 Pseudoalteromonas sp. Z9A4 | reverse complement strand
ATCGATTGAACCAAAATAGGAACTCAGCTATGGTTTGTTTATCAATAAAAACAAATAAAAAACGAGTTAATCTACAGGCTCGTTAGGCACTGGAGAAGGTTTAATAGATGGAACCAAATTATTCAGAATATTCTATTACTGAATTGCAAGAAGCTATCACGTCTATTGATAGGGCTTTGTACCCTGAACGCTTTGAGCTATTAAAAGCCGAACTATTAAATAGAGACGAGGAAGAGCATAATGCTTCTCAATTAGTAAGTCTTTCATCAAAGGACTTACTTATTAAGCTCAGCAATGCATTTTTTGTAATTCCGTTGATGATCTATGTAGGAGTAGATGCACTTAATAGCGGTGAAATACTCCTTAAAGGAGCAGCTATATCAAAAAATGAAAACTTTATATTATTTACATTAAGTGTAATGTTTTGTTTTTTAATCTCAGCGGTACTGACATGTAGCCTGTTTGTGGATAAGAGCAAAAGTTCCTGACAAATACATTATGTCGTTCATAAATTCACTAGGACACAGTTCGATTGGTAGTGCTTTTCTGGAAGTTGATAATATTTTCAACTCAGGGCAAAACATGCAGCACAAGCTAAGCAAAAACAAGTTATAGAGAATAAGAAGACGGTGAAGTGTATTTAAAACTCTATAACTGAAACAAAAAGGCCGCAGTAATAAATACTGCGGTCTTTGTTTTTAGCTAAGTGCTATTTAGTAAGCGCCTGCGCTGTAAATAAGCTCGTAGCTGTGGCTGTAAATTTCAAGGATATTACCAAACGGGTCTTCCATGTAGATCATGCGGTACGGCTTTTCATCCGGGTAGTAATAACGAGGGGCTTGCATACGTTTTTTACCGCCAGCTTCTACAATACGTTCAGCTAAACCTTCTACATCAGGGTCTTGAACACAAAAATGAAAGATGCCTGTTTTCCAGTATTCAAAATTGTCTTTTGGGTTTTCTTGGTTTTTAAATTCGAAAATTTCGACACCAATACGATCCCCTGTAGATAGGTGCGCTATTTTGAATTTTTCCCACTTTTCGCCAAATACTTCTGTGCACATTTCGCCAATGGGACTTTTGTCTTCGGTAATTAAAGTGGGTTCCATTATGGTGTACCAACCCATAACCTTAGTGTAAAACTCGACTGCTTTTTCAACGTCGGGAACCGAAATACCAATGTGCGAAAAACTACGTGGATATGTATGACTCATAATGCTTCCTCTTTAACTTGTGACTTATCTTGTGACTAGTTGATGGAGTTAGTTTACGAATCGACCACCATTAAGTAAAATTATCATTAATCATCATTTTGAGTACGTTTTGTAATGATAAATCCAACATGGTTAAATACGTTTTGCACTTTGGTTGAGGTAAATCATTTTACCCAAACAGCTGAGCGCCTTTATATGACCCAATCTGGTGTAAGCCAGCACATTAAAAAGCTAGAGCAACAAGTTAACTGCGCTTTACTTGAGCGCCATGGTAAGCAGTTTTCGCTTACCCCTCAGGGCCAAAACTTATATCAGCAGGGCAGCCTACTTCTTAAAGATTGGCAATTTTTAGAACAACAATTAAAAGATGATTCGCCGTACAGCGGAGCGGTAAAGATTCAATCTCCGGGCAGTTGTGGTTTAAAGTTTTATAATCAATTATTAGCACTGCAATCTGAGTATAAAGAACTAATTATTGATTACCGCTTTGCGCCCAATGTAAGTGTTGAACAAGCTGTAGCAAACCACAGTGCCGACATTGGGTTTTTAACTCAAGCTCCAACATTTAGCGAACTAACCAGCCATAAAATAAGCCAAGAGCCACTACTACTTGTAACGCCTGCAGGTATAAACATGCCTAATTGGCAAACCCTGTGTGAGCTAGGGTTTATTGCTCACCCCGATGCAAGCCATCATGCGCAGCTACTACTAAGCGAAAACTACAGTGAGTTTGAGCATATTGACCAAATAAGACGTACGGGATTTTCTAACCAAATTAGTTTGATACTAGAACCTGTAAGCTTAGGGCTGGGTTTTACGGTATTACCTGCTCATGCTGTTGGCGCATTCAATAAACCACTACTTATAAAAACACATCATTTAAAATGTCCGGTTAGTGAATCTATTTATGTGTGCCATCACCGAAATAGGCCGTTGGCAAAACGTATGAATACAGTGATTGAGCTAATAAAGGCGGGAGTAAATAGTTAAAACGTAAACCCCCTTTACACCCACGGCACTTAATACCATAAGCAAAAGGGGGAATAGAAAATTAGTTAACGCTTTCTAATTTTGCTTTTAAATCGAGTAAATCGGTTGCAATAGTATTTGGCTGTATTTCCCACGGATCAAAAATTGAATCTTTAGATCGTTGAATCCACGCCGCTCGCATACCGTGCGATATGGCACCGGTTACATCAAACGGGTTACTTGATACAAGCCACGTGTTTGCGCCTGTTGAATTGGTTTCGCGTAAAAAGTGGCTATAAACCCCTGGGTTTGGTTTAAAGGTTTTAACGTCGTCGGCACTTACTACCCCTTCAAAAAGCTCACTAATGCCAGCGGTTTCTAATAAGGTATGAACTGCGTCGGCAGCGCCGTTTGAAAATGCAAACAAACGGTAATCTTTCGCTTTTAATTGCTCAAGGCCTGCTTTTACATCATCGAACGCAGGAAGCGTTTTATAAAGCTCTAGCAGTTGCCCCTTTTGATCTTCACTTAGCTCGGTTTTGTGCGCTAAGCAGGCGTAATCGAGTGCGTGTTTTGTACATAGCGAGAAAGGAATATAATTTTGCATTAATCCACGTCTAAATGAATACTCTAATTGCTTTTCGCGCCATGTATTTGAAAATGCTTGGGCGTTATCGCCAATCATGTCGTCGAGTAAGGACAGTACGCCGTGAGTGTTTATTAGCGTACCGTATACGTCAAATGCAAGTGTAGTTGCCATGTTTGCTCCGCAATAAAATAAATGAAGTTGGTTTTAGAGTACTTGCTTACAGCTTAACTTAATTTGAACGAACGCTCAAATTAATAAAACTTATAAGCATCGAGTGCTAAAATATCCATTTCTATATCTTCATGTATTTTTTTGGCTTTACCGTCACTACTTCCAAGCGCTGCAAAAAGAGGTAAAAAGTGCTCCTGGGTAGGGTGATTAAATAAAGCATGGGGTGCTTCATTTAAATAGCTAAGTAACGCCTGGGTGTTTTGCGCTATTAATTTTTGCTCAACCCAATAAGTAAACTCATTAACCATTTGAACACGATTAGGTGTAGCAGGGCTTTTAAATATTTCACGTAGATTGTGACTAATACCGCCTGAGCCAATAATTAATACGTTATCGCTGCGCAGTGGTGCAAGTAACTGTCCGTATTTATACATCGCCTGAGCGCCTAAACGCGTGTTAATAGACACCTGAACAATGGGAATATTAGCTGCTGGGTACATTAAGCGCAGCGGGATCCACACACCATGATCCCACCCTTGATCTGCACTTTGCACCGTTTTAATACCCGCTTTGTAAAAGTGCTCACTAATAGTATTAGCAAGCTTAGGGTCTCCTGGTGCTGGGTATTGAATTTCATATAGGGGCTTGGGGAAGTTATAAAAGTCGTGAATAGTATGCGGCGTATCTCCTGATGTAATAACTATATCGTGCGCTTCATCAAAGTGGGCAGAAAAAACCACAATAGCACGTGGTTTACTAAGCGTTTGACCTAATGATGCAAGAAAATCTGACGTAGCCGATTGCTGAACAGCCATCATTGGCGAGCCGTGAGATATAAATAAAGCTGGCTGAGTCATACTAAAACCTTAAACAAATAAACGTGTTATAAACACTATATAAGTTTCTAATTTGACGATAAATATGATACTTATTTATACATTATCAACAAAGCATTGTTAAAAAATGGATAAGCTCACCACCATGAAGACCTTTTTAGCCGTTGTGCAAGAAGGATCATTTTCAAAAGCGGCCGATAAACTCGATATTTCGCCGCAGTTAGTCAGCAAATATATTTCTGCGCTGGAAGATAATCTACGCACACGTTTATTACACCGTACAACGCGAAAAGTAAGTGTTACAGAGGCTGGAAATCAGTATTATCAGCGTTGTCAGCAGGTGGTTATTGATATTGAAGACATGGAAAACTCCCTCAATAACTTAAGCGAAAATGTATCGGGTGTGCTTAGTATTAGTGCGCCTATGTCGTTTGGTACAAAGCATTTAGCAGGCTTGCTAGTTGATTTTCAAAAGCAGTATCCAAATTTAAAGTTAGATTTACGGCTCACCGACCAATATGTAGACATAGTAGAGCAGGGTATTGATATTGCTCTGCGCATTGGCGTATTAAAAAACTCAACGTTGATAGCTAAAAAAATTGCACCTATACACCTAGCGGTGTTTGCGTCACCCGACTATTTAAAACGCCATGGCACGCCACAAACGCTTTTAGATTTACAGTCACATAATTATTTACGCTATTCCCACAGCGAGCCCACAAAGCGATTATTTGGGGTTAATGAGCTAAAAAGCGAGCTAAAGCTTGAAAGTAACTTTGTGGCTAACAATGGTGATTTGCTACTAAATACAGCCATTGCGGGTGGTGGTATTGCTATGCAGCCAACATTTATAGCAGGGGAAGCACTGGCTCAAGGTAAAGTAGTGCGCATTTTAAAAGACTACGAACCCGACCCAATGGGGCTTTACATGGTGTATGCAAACAGACAGTTTTTACCCAGTAAAGTACGTGCGTTTGTTGATTTTGCAAGTGGCTATTATGGCGATACACCTTACTGGGATTTAGGAGAGTGATATGTCGATAACTAATCAATTAACGTTATTTGTAGATGTAGTCCAAAAAGGCTCATTTGCCAAAGCCGCAGCACTGCATGATATGGATAATTCGTCGCTGTCTAAACAAATTAAAAAACTCGAAACCAGTTTAGGTGTGCAATTGTTAAATCGTTCTACGCGCTCGTTTTCGCTCACCTCAGCAGGAGAGGAAATTTTAACGCAAGCGCATATTCTTATCGATACACTTTCTGATATCCATAGCATAGCCGACTCGTATCAGGCAAAGCCAAAAGGTATTTTGCGCATTACCTCCGGTATGTTTTTTGGTCAGCAGTATATTCAGCCCGCTATTAATATATTTATGCAAAAGTATCCTGAGGTAAAAATAACCTTGATGCTTGACGATAAGCGTAACGATATTATTGCCGATCATTACGATTTAGCCTTTAGAATAGGCAAACTAAACGACTCTAATTTAATGGCTAGAAAAATTGCTAATATGCACTTTGCGCTTGTTGCATCACATGATTTTATAAAAAAGCACGGAATGCCAAGCACGCCAGAAGATTTATTAGCTTTACCCGCTATTATTTATGGCAATGGCGATGTAAGTCTCGACCAAGTTAAGTTAAGCACTGAGCCTCATGGTGATGAGCAAAAAATACATAAAATGAAAGGCAATTACAAAGTGAGTGATGTACGCGCTATGGTCGATGCAGTAAAAGCAGGGCTTGGGTATGTAATGCTCGATTTATTTAATCTAGAAGAACCTATTGATAAAATGGGCCTTGTGCCGCTTTTAACTAATTATAAACTATCAACTATGGGCACAGGTATTTACGCGCTTTACCCTCATCGTAAACAAACCCCATTGGTAAGTGAGTTTATTAAAACCGTGCAAGAGTATATTGGTACACCGCCATTTTGGGTTGAACATATGCCTAATTACAAACAGTTATACAAATAGCAGATATAAAAAAGCCCCGTTAGGGGCTTTTTTGTGTACTCAAAATATACTTATAAAGTGGTTATTTAAAAGCCCTCTAAAACAACTTTACCTTTAGCCGTTTGCGTTTCAAGATGCTGATGCGCTTTACGTAAATTAACGGCGTTAATAGTGCCTAAATGCTCACCAAATGTTGTTTTAATCAGGCCTTCGTCAATCATCGTCGCTACGTTATTTAAAATAACGTGTTGCTCTTGCATATCGTCTGTTTTAAATAATGAACGAGTAAACATAAGCTCCCAATGTACCGACACACATTTGGTTTTGAATGGCACAATATCAAGTGTTTCAGGGTCGTCAATCAGTGCAAACTTACCTTGTGGCTTAATCACTTTAACTATTTCAGGCAAGTGTTGAGCAGTGTTATTTAAACTAACGACATAATCTACTTCACCTAAATTTTTAGCTGCAAACTCTTCACTTAATAAATTACGGTGATTAATAATAGTATCGGCACCTAAATCCTCTAACCACGACGTGGTTTCGGCGCGAGACGCTGTAGCAATAATTTTAAGCTTAGTGCGCTGCTTTAACAATTGCACCATAATTGAGCCTACACCGCCGGCAGCACCAATCACTAAAATACTTTTAGAATCATCATTTTCAGCTACGTTTAATCTATCAAACAACAACTCCCATGCGGTAAGGCTAGTAAGAGGAAGCGCTGCGGCTTCAAAGTTAGATAACGTCGTTGGCATTTTACCTACAATACGCTCATCAACTAATTGAAACTGTGCATTACTACCTGAACGCGTTACATCGCCGGCATACCAAACTTTGTCGCCAGGTTTAAATAAAGACACATTTTCGCCAACAGATTTAACAACGCCTGTAGCATCAAAGCCAAGTACTTTGTATTCGCCTTCTGGCGCTGGCATTGATTCACGAATTTTAAAATCAGCCGGATTAACAGATACTGCTTTTACTTCCACTAAAATATCGTGGCCGTGTGCTGTTGGCATTTCAAGTTCGATGTCTTGAAGTGATAGCTCGTTTGAAACAGGTAAGTTTTGTTGATATCCAATTGCTTTCATGTGTTTTGCCTCTCGTCGTTTAATACGCTGTGTTAATGACGCTATTTTGGCTTTATTGACACAGTTAAAAAAGAGGTAAAAAACCCAATAATTATGGAAATAATATTCCACAATAGAAATTTTATAACAGCCCTCGTAATACACTTCGAAGCGCTTTAAACGCTTTTTGATTACTATGCCGCTGATGCTGTAATACATCAACATTAGCCAACCAACCCATTTCTTCAAACTCAAGAGGAAGTTTAACCAGCTCACCACTTTGTACTGCATCTAGAGCTACATGGTTTGGTAATAAGCACCACCCGTTACCTTGTATTGCTAGCTCGAGTAATACAAAGTAATTATCGGCATACCAAATCTCTGGGCTAATTTTTAGCTGAAAGCTACTTGTTTGCGTATTGCGAGAACGAAGAAGAAGTTGTCGATGTAGCCGAAGGCCATCCATATTTTCACATCTGATCCCCGCTAAAGGGTGCGATTTAGCAACATATAAATCAAATTTTACTGATCCAATACATTCATAGTCTAAGTAACTCGGTATATTTAATTCACTAAAAATAATACCCGTTATAGGCTTTTCGCTGTTTAGCATGTCAATTATGTCATGGCTGGATGCACTTAAAAACTCAAGCGATACGTAAGGATACTTACTTTGCAGCTTGCTAATAATACTCGCGATAGTTTTAAACGGGATCCCTTCGTCAAGTGCGATAGTGATTTCGGTTGGTGTTTTTTCGTTTAGTGCTAATGCAGAGTTTGTTAATCGCTGGTGTTGATTAAGCACGGCTTTAGCCTGGGGTAGTAACTGTTTACCGGCTTCGGTTAATTGTGGGTAGCGCCCTGTGCGCTCAAATAATGTCGCATTACAGTCTATTTCTAAATTAATAATATGCTGGCTTATTACCGACTGCGCTTTACTTAAACCGCGTGCAGCAGCTGAAAACGATCCAGCTTCAACGGTAGCCACAAATGCTTGAAGCTGTTCAATACTAAACATATCGCTTTTCCCGATACTAAGTAACTAACACATATCTTTATAATGAATGAAAATACAGCCATCGTCATCAACTTAAGAAGTTATTTATATATGAACACAGCAGAACGTATTTTTCAGGCACTAATATTTGAGATGATAGCATTATCTTTTGTTGTACCTGCATCAGTTTATTTTGGTGGGTTTGCAACAGGAAAAATGGCAATAGTAGGTGTTGGTTTATCAATCTTCGCCATGCTTTGGAATTACATTTACAACATAGTGTTTGATGAAATAGTTGGGCATAACCGAATCGAGCGAGGTTTAGTAACCCGCATTGCGCATGCATGTGGCTTTGAGCTGGGTATGTTAGTAATAACGCTGCCAATACTTGCTTGGTATTTAAATATTACATGGCTAGCCGCTACAGCATTAGAAGCTGGCTTTTTAGTTTTTATACTCATATACACGTATATTTTTAATGTGTTGTACGATAAGTACCAACCTTACAAAAGATGGGTTAATAAATCGCAATGTGCTTGATATTTTTAAGTTTATAAAAGCAAAGTTGTGGGGTATTGAGATCGTTTTGGCAAAAGCGCAATGGCAATAAATAACGGTAAATGTGGCTTTTAATTAAACCAATTAGCACTGCTCAATTGACTAAGTAGTGCTAATTTACTATTTGTACTATTTACCGGCTAACTGTAATGGGGGTTTACAGTAACTTTTTGCTTTATATATTTAGCCCTTTCAATATGTTCCACACGCTCTCACCACTAGGATGAAGCGCAGCATGATACCGATACGCGTAATATGTAATAGGCACGTAATAATGCTTTTGACTACCTAATAACTAAGTTTAAAAACTTCGTTTTTAAACGCCAGCAAGCTGCGCTTATACAAATGCCCAACAATCAATGTACTTACTACTAAGCGTTGCTTAAAAATAAACCACACTGACTATAACTAGGTGTGCCAAGCAAATGGCACACCTATTTTGTTATGTGGGTATGGGGGCGTTTTCTGCAATAAGCTGTTTAGATTTCAATTCACTCCAAAATTCGCTTGGTATGGTAACTTTCATTGAGGCTACATTAGCTTTAATTTGCTCTGCCGTGCGTGCGCCAGGAATAATTGAGGATACCGTTGAAGGTGCCTCTGCGAATTGCAGTGCAGCTGTTTTAATATCAATCCCATGTTTAGATGCAATGTCGCTTATTGCATTAAACTTTTGCTGCATAGGCCCAGGAATTTTAGGTGAATAATTAAAGCGGTTACGACCGGCTAAAAAACCACCATTAAGCGGAGCACCAATGACTGCTGAAACACCTCGTTTATCAAGCATAGGAAAGGTTTTATCAAGTGCCTGCTTATGATCTAAAATTGAATATTGCAGCGCTAGTAAGCAAATATCAGGGTCTGACATATCAAGCGCTTTATAAATAGCATGAGGTGTATTTACTCCAAAACCCCAGCCTTTAATTATTCCTTCATCACGCATTTTAGTTAACTCAGGAATAGCCCCTTTTGCAGCCTGATCAAAATACTTAAGCCAATCATCTCCCATATCACTATTTTGCGGTGATAAATCGTGAATATAAACAATATCAAGTGAGGCGACACCAATACGATGTAACGTGTCTTCTATTGAACGACGCGTACCTGATGCAGAGTAATCATATTTATAATGAAAAGGTGAGTGATCAGCCCAATGCCAACTATTTTCTAGAGGCTCTGCTGAAGGGGTAAGAAGGCGACCTACTTTTGAGGATAAAACATAATCTTCATGCTTTTTGTTTCGAAGTAAATCACCGAAGCGCCTTTCACTTAAACTCAAGCCGTAAAAAGGTGACGTATCAAAATGACGAATACCAGAATCCCATGCTGCATTTAGCATTGTTAAAATTTCTGCATCGCTTGATATAGTATTAAAGCCATTCCCAGCGGCAAGACCGCCTAAGCCCATTCTGGATTCAGGCCGGTAATGCTTAGCGTTAGTAACATCGTTTGTGGGCAGAGCAGCGCTTTTATCTATTGATCCTTTAGTTTGCATAACACTGCCGTTAGACATTTTTACTTTTAATTGTTCAGCCAAAGCTGAAGCACTAAAAATAGAGCCTAAACTTAAAGCAGCGCCTGCTTTAATAAAATTTCTGCGAGATACCATGTAACTATTCTCCTTGAGTAAGGTTAAATATCTACGCTATAAACTAGTATAAATACCAACCAAACTCAAGCGAGAGGAAAGCAATAAATGCCAATACTTTCAATAAGATAGCTAAATTAACAAACGCTGAACGCGCACTTTAATTAACATTTTAGAATGATTATTTTCTTTACTCGTACAGTACTTTAATATGCACAAAATAGTGCACTTTAATAGCTTGATAAAAAAGCAAACTTCCAAATTGGTGCACGCCTTAATACTCATTTACACAACATAAAAATGGTTACATTTATTCAAGTGTAAAAATTAGTAAACAAAACCGGAATACATAAAAAGAGTGAATACCAAAGCTTAGTTAATCTCACTAGCAAAGCGATTGCGGTAACGCTTAGTTAATTTAACCGAGCGTAGCTGGTCGCTAATTAAAGTAAATATTGGTGAAGCGTTTGTTTTTACAGATTTGCCTTGGCCTATACGTCGTATTTGCCTTTTTACCAGTGCCATAGTGGCAAGCCCTGCGAGGGTTTTATCTTGCCAAGTAACACTGGGTAATACGGCTAGTTGCAGTGGCTCATTTTGCCATTTGTTTGGTAAATTTGGTTGGTATGCAAGCGCAGTGGCAATACCCACGAGGGCCACTCCACTTTCAATCACGTTGTTGGCAATAGATAAGCGACTAATGCCGCCGGTGGTCATTATTGGGATTGATGAGCGGTGGCTAATCGCTTTTGCAAACTCTAAAAAGTATGCTTCGCGGGCAAGTGTGCGTTCGTCACCTGTTTTACCTTGCATGGCAGGGGCTTCGTAGCTACCACCCGAAAGCTCTACAAAATCAACATTGAGTTCATTCAATAAATCCACTACAACTTGCGCGTCACTGGATTCGAACCCACCACGTTGAAAATCTGCAGAGTTTAACTTTACTGAAACCGAAAAGGTCGGGGAACAAACCGCTTTAATACTGCGGGTTATTTCGAGAAGTAAACGGGCTCTATTTTGTAAACTTCCCCCCCATTTATCGTCGCGCTTATTGGTAAGTGGCGATAAAAACTGGGCAAGTAAATAGCCATGCGCTGCATGTATTTGTACGCCATTAAAACCGGCTTTTTCGGCTTGTAGTGCAGTTTGTGTAAAGCGGGTAATAACATCGTCAATGTCGGTTTGCGTCATTGCCTTTGGTACGCCAAATAAGTGCGAGTGCTTACCCATATTAAGTGCAATACTTGACGCTGATAGAGCCTTTCCACCCATTTTTTTAAATACTTGCCTACCAGGGTGATTAATTTGCATCACCACTTTGCAATTATTTTGCTTTGATAAACGAGCAAGCTCGGCAAAGGCAGTAATATCGGTACTTTGCTCAAGCACAAGGCCACCAGGGCCTGTCATCGCTAAATGATCAACCATTACATTGCCAGTAATAATTAGCCCTGTACCGCCTTTAGCCCATGCGCTATAAACGTTTTTAAGTGCTTGGGAGGGTGTTTGGTCCTCTTGTGCTAGGTTTTCTTCCATAGCGGCTTTGGCAATACGATTTTTTAATACTAAACCACTTGGCAAGGTAAAGGAGGTAAACACAGGGTTGCGCATAATTATTGGCTAATTAAATTGACATTAAAACAACTATAACCTTAAAGTTAGCTTGAAGGTCAACCTACTAAGTTTATGTAAAGTGGAGTTATTATTAGTTATGAAAATAGGCGAACTTGCAAAACTTACCAACATACCTGCCAGCACTATTCGTTTTTACGAAAGCAAAGGGTTATTAACACCAACCACTCGCAGTGCTAATGGTTATAGGCTGTACACCCAACAAAACTTAGAAAAACTGCAATTAATTAAATTTTCACAAAGCTTGGGTTTTTCACTCAACGAAATACCTTTATTACGTAACGAAAACGGCGAGCTAAACCACACAGTAATAATCGAACGTTTAGAAAAAAAACAAAAAGAAGCTGACATTTTGATTGAGAAAATGCAGAAAAAGTCACAGCGTATTGGCAGTTTAACTGCGTTACTAAACTCTTATTGGGATAAAGGCGAATGCCTGCCAGAAAGTAAATTAAATGAATTACTAGAAGTGATGGATTACAAATAAACTAATACAGCTTATTCAGGGCCTGTTTATCTTTTGAGGTTAAATTTGCAGCAGACTGTTTGGTATTTAGGCAAGGCAGAGTCTATGTAGTGTGGTTATTCCCCATAAACAGACGATAACGTAGTATAAATGCCAAACATGCGCTGCCCTAAGGGTTCTGCCTAGGGGTAATTTACTCTTTGTAGCTCGGTTTTTACTTATTATTACATGGATGTAAGCCATTAGAATAACGCAGGAGCAGTTATCGAGCCCACTAAATTACAAACCTCGCGCCGCGATTAAATAGCCCCTAGATTGAACACATTTTATCCTGAAAGGTCAACAAGCCCCAGTAAGCTGTATTTTATTTATGTTACTTAAGCTTTTTAATGCCAATTAACACACAGATGGCACCGCCAATAATACCCGCCCATGCTTCTATTGGTGTATCACCACTAAATGCGCGGCTTAACTGCGAAGCCGCCGCATCATAAACGTCATATCCCCACATAATTAAAGCGATACCTATAACTATTAAAACAATACCTATAATCTTATTATTCATAAACACCTCTGGTTTCTAACGTACATTATTTAACATACTTAATTGAAAACACTTAATAAATCTAATCAAGCTCTAGCTGCGCACGTTCAACGCTCTCACTAGGTAACTCTTTTTGTACCGATACACCAAGCTCTTTAAACTCTGATGCTTGTTTAATTAAATTACCTTTACCGCGGTATAATTGCGAGAACGCTTTGTCGTAACTTTCTTTCGCTTTATCAAGCTGCTTACCAACGCCTTCCATACTTAATAAAAAACCATTGAGCTTGTTATAAAAACGCTCAGCCCGATTTGCCAGCTCTTTTGAGTATTTGGTTTGCTCTTCAAAACGCCAAAGCTGTTTAACAATATTTAAACTAGTAAGCAGGGTAGTAGGTGTAGCTACCAGTATATTTTTTTCGATTGCTTGTTGGTAAATATCACTTTGATATTTAAGTGCTTCTACAAAAGCTGATTCTATTGGTACAAACATAACCACAACTTCAGGCGAATTAAGCCCTGGTAAACGGTCGTACGATTTACTCGCAAGCTCATTAATACGTGCTGTAACGGCGTTTACATGCTCTTTAATTGCTTGATTAGCATCTAGCTCATTTTCAGCGTTCACATAGCGTGTATAAGCATTTAATGATGTTTTAGCATCAATGACTAAGTGGCGGCCTTGTGGTAAGTAAACAACTACATCAGGGCGTAAGCGGCCATCTTCAGTGTTAAACGACACTTCGCGCTTATAATCAACGCCAGCACGTAAGCCAGCGCTATCTAAGACGTTTTCGAGCATGAGTTCGCCCCAATTACCTTGGGTTTTCTTTTGCCCTTGTAACGCGTTGCTGAGCTTGTCGGCTTGATCTGTTATAGCTTGGCTTTTAGCTTGCAAATGCAATAGCTCGGTTTTAAGCGCGGTTCGTTGTTTTATGTCTTCAACATGTATTGATTCCATTTTTTCTCTAAAGCCTTTTAACTCGCCTTGAACCGGTTTTAATAATTGTTCAATGCTTTCTTGATTTAAGGTTTTAAAGCTTTGTGATTTTTCTTCTAGAATCTTATTGGCTAGGTTTTCAAATTCTTTTTTGAGCATATTTTTACTTTGCTCAATTTGCGCGAGTTGCTCGGTAAAGCTTTGTTGTTTTTGCTCGAGGGTAGTGCGCATATTATTATATTCAACATCGCGTTGATTATATTGCTCACGAAGCGCTGCAAGCTCGCCTTCGGCTTTACGCCAAAAGTGATTGTATTGAATGCTTTGTTTTTCTTGTTCGCTAAAACGCGTTTTAAAATGCTGGGCTTCATCGCGCTGTTCTTGGTGAGTATGTTCTAGCAGTTCGTGATCTTCTTGCAAGGCACTATATTGCAGCTCTTTATTATCAAATTGATTTTGTAATAGGGAAAGCTGTTGCTGCTGTTCGCTTATTTGTAGATGTAGCTTTTTGCGAAGCTGTGTTGATACAACGCCGTAAAATACAACGCCTAACGCAACACCAGCACCGGCGCTTAGCCAATCAATATTAGTGAGTACTTGAGTGAGCATAAAATAAACTTATAAAATTTAGAGACATGCCATCATAACCAATAACACGCAATAGAAGTAGGGGAGCAAAGAAATTACAGACATAAAAAAACCAGCTCAAAATAAGCTGGTCAAATATTACTAAATTAAGTAATCAAAGGGAAAATCAACATGTGCCCGAGTAAGCTGCAACTTAAATACATAATCACCAAAATAACTAATATTACTGGGTGAGGCTATATAACAACAGGCATTAGAGTAGACCGGAAAACAAAATAATTAATTCAAATTAATTTACGAAAGATCATTTATTTTTATTCGGGTTGATTTAAACAAATCAAATTATGCGCATAAAAAAAGCCAGTTCAAAATGAACTGGCTTAATCATTACTAAAATTAGTAATCAAATAGGGGGAAATCAACATAAAACCTGTATTAACTGCAATTAATCAACAAGCATAATAGTAGACGCCGCTCTTTGAATTAAGTTCATAAAAAGATCAAAACTTTTAAAATAAAATTGAATGCTAAATTTAGGCATAAAAAAAGCCAACTCAAAATGGGCTGGCTCAATCATTACTAAAATTAGTAACTAAATGGGGGGAATCAACATGAAAACTTGTATTAACTGCAATTAATCAACAAGCATAATAGTAGACGTCCGTTTTTTAATTAAGTTCATAAAAAAGTAAAAACTTTTAAAATAAGTGCCGAACGCTAAATTTTAGGCATAAAAAAAGCCAACTCAAAATGGGCTGGCTTAATCATTACTAAAATTAGTAACTAAATGGGGAATCAACATGATGCTTGTGCTAACTGCAATTAACCAACAAGCATAATAGTAGACGTCCGCTTTTTAATTAAGTTCATAAAAAGATCAAAACTTTTTAAATCAATTTAGTTTTTAATTAGCGATAACATTTGTTGTTCATCAAACTTTGTAAAGCTCATTGATTTATCAGTAAATAACGCATCTACAAGGGCCTGTTTGTCTTGTTGCATTTTAAATACTTTTTGCTCTATTGAATTACTCATTATGAGCTTATACACAAATACAGGGTTAGTTTGGCCAATACGGTAAGCTCTATCAGTCGCTTGTTTTTCTACAGCAGGGTTCCACCATGGATCAAAGTGAATAACTGTATCGGCTTGTGTAAGGTTAAGGCCTGTACCGCCAGCTTTTAAGCTAATTAAAAACACTGATGTTTTACCACTGGTAAACTCGTCGATTACTTTATCGCGGTGGCGCGTTTGGCCTGTAAGCATACTAAAGTTAATGTTTATTTCTTCGAGGCGTTGGGCTATTAAATCAAGTGCCGATGTGAACTGACTAAATATAATAATTTTACGACCGAGACTTAACATAAGCGGTAAGTGTGTTGTTAACCATTCAAGCTTAGCAGAGCCTGCTTGAGTGTCTGGATCTATTAATTTAGGGTGGCAACAAATTTGCCTTAACTTTAAAAGTGCCTCTAAAAATGCAAGTTTACTTTTTTGTGCGCCTTGTTCGGCAAATAAGTCTATTAGCTTCTCTTCTAATGAACGTGTAATACCTTGATACATTTCTTTTTGCTTAGGCTCAAACTCAAACTCTTTAGTTAGCTCTGTTTTTTCAGGCAGCTCTTGCGCTACTTGTGCTTTAGTGCGGCGCATTATAAAAGGCATAATTAACGCTTTTAACTGCTCAGCTCTCTCCATATCAGCTTCACGCTCAATAGGCGTTTGAAAGTGCTGCTTAAAGTGGGCTTGAGACCCAAGTAACGATGGCATAGCAAAATCGAGTAACGATTTAAGCTCAAGTAAATTATTCTCGATTGGAGTACCACTTAAACAAAGTTTAAAGTCGGCATTTAAGCGTTTAACTAATCGCGAAACCTGTGCGGTATCGTTTTTAATGTATTGTGCTTCGTCGAGGATTATATTTTCAAAATATAATGGCGAATAATATGCAATATCACGCTTTAAAAGTGGATATGTAGTAAGTATACACTGCGCTTGCGCTAAGTGCTGTAAAGGATCGTTACGATTTGAACCAAAAATAGTGGTGACTTTTAAGCTTTTAGCAAACTTAATAATTTCGTTTTTCCAGTTACTCACCAAACTAGTTGGACACACTATAAGTGTAGGGCCTGCTTGCGGGCGGTTAAATGTACTGGCTAAAAATGCAATAACTTGCAAGGTTTTACCCAGGCCCATGTCATCAGCTAAAATACCACCTAATTGGTGACGTTTTAAAAAGCTAAGCCAGTCAACACCTTGCTGTTGGTACTCACGAAGTGTTACTGAGTCATTTAAGCCATGTAATGAAACCTTAGTAATTGCTTTATCGGGACTATTTAGCTCTTGTAAGTATAGCTCTAATGAGTCGTCGTGAAGCTCTACGTTTATAGCAGTGTGCTTTACTAATTCAGGTAAATACGAAAGCGGAATATTAAATTCGTCTCGTGTTTTTACAAATTCAAAACGCTCTTTAAATTCATTTAATAAGTTAATTGCTGACTTATTGATAACCCCAAATTCACGACCAAGCGGATAGTAGTAAAATAGTTCACTTTGGCGATTTAATGACTGATATAGCGGGTCAGTATTAGTAAACAACAGCGATGCTTTAGCATCACATAGCAATACTTTGCAGTGCATTTGATGCCCTGCTGCGCGGTGTACATGTAAACTAACTTCACACTGCGGATTAGGACTCGTTACTTTACTTACACTTACTTGCCAACCACGTTGCTTAAAGCCAGGGAATACTTCGTATATTAGCCAATGCAAATGGATTGAAGACTGCTTTGTAAATACCAGTTCACTTTGTAAACCCCCTTTACAAAATTCAAATCCTAAGTTAATTAGTTCGTTAGTTACAGTATTTTCAAATGCACTATTAATCGTACTTGCAGGTGCTGCACCTGCTAAATAGTTTTTATTTTTATACTTAAATAACAACGAAAGAGATAAACCTTGATCGCCCATAGTTACTTTTAAAACAGCATTACTAGAGATTTTAGGCAATGTTGGCTGTAAATTAGTAGGGTGGGGTATTACACCTGCACCAAAGTTATCGGCAAGCTGCTTGTATATTCTATCAAAATTAGCGTCATGCAAAGCAGGCATAGTTTGTAAATGTGCTATTTCGTCTGCACTCAATGGGGTGCGAAGACGGCCCGCTTTTAAATGATCTAAATCGAGGTAAGTAGGTGGTGTTGTTTTTAATAAAGCCCAGTTTTGTGTTTGCTCAAGCTTAATAACTAATTGTGAGAGATCTTTATCTTGCTCCCAACTAAAACTTAATGCTTGGCCAGATTGCGCTTTAATTGGTACTCGAGAACGCTGGAAAAACAGGCGTTCTGTAGCTATCAACTGTTGTAAGGCACTAAAACCCCACTGGCCTTTTAGCTCAATACTTCCCACTGCATTTTGTGAGCGTATCCAACTAAATAATCTAAAATCACTTTCGAGTAAGTCACTCGGCGTTACAAAACTATTTAACTGCTGCTCAGTCAGGTTTCGACCTAGCGTGTAATTCTTTTTAGTCTCAACATTCGCTATTTTAGGTGTTAAGAATACTTTGTTATTTTCAATATCTAATACAAATAATAATACTTGCGATGGCGTGTTTTGATCACCACTTTTAAGTGCGCTTAATTCGCTAAACCAGTCATTAATAAAATAATCTTCGCCATATTCACCAGAGTGCTCTATTTTGAGCTTAAATAAAATAGCAGCTAAGTGTCGGCATTTAGTTTTTGCATTACACGTACAATGCGTATCAACAGAATAGCCAGTTGGTACTTTACTGATCTCAATACGTTGGTTAAACGATGATCCATTATCCACTTGTACAGTAGAGTCGACTACAGAAAAATTAGGGGTGTGTTCTAGCCAAGTGATTTGACCTTTCTTGTAATATTCTTTGCCTTTATCTAAAACATTTTCACGGAAAAGTTTTTTGATAAAGCGTTCAGACAGAGGAAACTGGGTAGCCTGCTCATTTTTAATTTCTTCAAAAATAGCCATTAAATCATTTTTTGATAAGTTAGCAGACATGTCACTCTAAGCATTAAATTTTAAAAATAATCCTGCCAGTATATGCCTTATATGCTCTGAGCTAAAGCACTATTAACAAGATATAAACTGGTTGGAGCTGATAACTTAGTAAAAAATCGGTTTGTAAGTAAAAATAAGCATCCAATTTTACAAAATAATATTTAAAACAACTGCAATGGTAGAAGTTACATATAGTTAGAAACATAAAAGTAGGCATTACAGATCACGATTTTACTAACAATAATAATAAATGAAGGAATGTAGCTAAAAAGAGGAGATTAGTTAGTAAAAAAGTGATCTTGAAGAAGGAATATGATTATTTAAAGAGGAAATAGGCTAGTAAAGATCAGATTTTTACTAACAAAACAATCTGCCAGATCACTATTTAACTAAGTAAATATGCCTGACAGATCATTATTTAACTAACTAATTAAAGGCACTTAATAACTTAGTTAATTGCTCTAAGCGCTTGTCTGTCATTACTTTATTATCAATTTTGATAGAGACATCACCGCTTTTTAAATTGCGTTGTACCGATATGAAGTTATTTTCTAGTACAGCTTCGCGCTTAACAGCTACTTGTGGCTCTGAAGTTAGGCATCTAGTGATCGCCATTGCACGCTTGTCGTCGCTTGTAATCGCATTTAACTCTTCATCACTAGCAAGGGCACTAACAAGTTGATTAAACGCCTCTTCGTCTCGCTCCTTTGCGCTAACAAGCTTTTTAGCGACTTCGCGACCTACGTGATTAGCAGTAGGGTAAAGCGCAATGACATCAGCAGGAATTTGCTCATAAGCTTTAATTGCATCTGCAATTGCAGTATGCGATACACCTTCTACCGCGGCAATCTCTCTGTAAGATCCTTTTTTACCTTGCTCAATAAGCTCATTTTTAGTTTGTTGGTATGCTTGGCCAAGCTCCCATAAACTAGGAGCAATGTATTGATCTGAAGATACCGCTAAAATTTTTGCATCTTGATCAGTAAAATCGCTTGAACTAAGTACTAAATAATCTGCGTTACCTAAAATACAGGCCATACGACGACGTGAACCTGCCAGAACTAAACTTTTGTCACCTTGATCCCAAAGTAGGGCAGGATGTTGATTTCGGCCATCTTCACGAATTGCAGGAAGAATGTCTGATACTGACTTTTCGTTTAGAAGTGCCTGTACACGACGATTTTTGCCATATACACCAGTGGTAGATTCAATATCAGCATGTGCGATCACTTTACAAACAAGCGTAATTTGACGAGCAGGGTCGCTCGGTGCAGGCATTCTAATTACATCGCCAGCATTCGCTTGTTCTAGTAATGCATCAAGGCTACTACTGCCTACAGCAGTTGCGAATGGATCTAAGCGGGTGTCATTTTTACGTTTTTTAGCCATTTTTATTTAACATCCTTACTTAGGGGTATTGAGTGTTGATTGAGTTGACTGCCAATTTGAACGAATAAGCATTTCTAGCTCATCGACCACATCTTTAATATTTTCTTGAGCGCGCATTAATGACTCACGACTTGCTAAGCTGTCTGACGCTTTTTGATCAAAAATAGTGTTGAAAGACGATGAACTAGCGGTAATCGCGGAGCTGTGATTGATTGGGTAGCTCATTACTTGGCGACCAAATGCACTACGAACATCTTTAACGATATCGCGCTGTGAGTGATTACCTTTCACATAGTTGGTCACTAAAAATTGCATAAAATCCCAGCCCTCATGGCCAAGTGCTGCAACTGTATGGTAAATCTCACCTAGTCGTTTTAAATATTTGTTATTAGCATCAAAATCTACAGCTTCCGGATGAACAGGAATAAGCATCGCTGTAGAGGCCATTAATGCATTATAAAACATAAAGTTAAGGGTAGGTGCTGTGTCAATTAAGATAATATCAAACTCGTCTTTAACGGGATCAATTACTTTCTCAAGTAACTTATGGTAGTGGCGAGTTTGTTCATAATTAGAGGTATCTTTGAGCAATGTTGCTGTTTCGTGCTCAAAGTAAAAGTCATCCATACCCGATGGTAGTACACGAATATTTGGTATATGCGTTGGTAAAAATGAGTTAGACACAAATTCAGGCCATGTTTCACCCTCGTCTAAATCTATACAATCGCGCATTAAATCACCGACAGTAATCGGCTCGTGCTCACTTGAAGGAAAAAAGCTTGAGGATGAACCTTGTGGATCTAAATCAATAATACCAATGCGATAACGTTTTATATTTGTAGTTGCTAAGGCTGCTGCAATATTAACCATGCTAG
This sequence comes from Pseudoalteromonas sp. Z9A4, assembly GCF_011378845.1. NCBI lineage: Bacteria > Pseudomonadati > Pseudomonadota > Gammaproteobacteria > Alteromonadales > Pseudoalteromonadaceae > Pseudoalteromonas > Pseudoalteromonas sp. Z9A4. The sequence goes on along the minus strand of NZ_WTLA01000003.1, from coordinate 240,230 downwards.
TTGTTTTACCACAACCGCCTTTGAGGGAGTTAATAACAATAACTTGCAGTTTGTCATCACCAGTACGGTGATCTGGTTTAATGTCCATAATATCGGCCATAGCAAAAATATTTACTAATGTGTAAGCATAGTGACCGTTAGCACCGCGTTTTATGTTTAAATCATCGAAGTCGCCATTATCATGACGTCTTTTTAAAGTACGATTATTACAACCTAATAAATCAGCAGCTGCTTTTTGCGTATACGTTCTTAATTCTTTTTCTTCTGATTTAAGATGGGCACGGTAGTGCTGAATACGTCCTTCTAATGATTTTTCAGCAACTTCAGCTGTGGCTTTCAAAAGCCGATAGGTACTTAATGCGTTATTGTTGATAGACATACTTTCTTCCTCAAAGTTAGGCAGTTAGTATAATGTCCATTCAAATAGCTGTAAACAACTATTTAAGACGACATGCATTTTAAGAACAAGACATCTAAAAATATTTTTACACCTTTAATATTGCTTAGTATAAATAAAGAAGTATAAAGGTGGTTAAATATATAAGGTAATAAAGGTTAAGGGTGTAAAAATAACACATAACATTATGATTTATATGAATAATGTTTAAAAAAACAGATCAGGTTTATACTTGGTTAAGATCAGATCTTTATCTACCTGCGGATCAGCTTTTTACTAAGGTCTATTTTAAATATAGAGTTATGCACAGGTTACGCATGAAGTTATGAACAAAAAGAGCCCTGCAGATCAGTTTTTTACTAAGTAAATTATAAAGTTATGCACTAGTCGCAACATAAAAATACGCTTTTAATTAGTATAGATCTGATCTGTACTTGGTACAGATCAGATCTATTCTAACTCGGTAAGGCTTTATCCACAGGGGAATATATTTTTTGGTGTATTTGTCGTGCTTAATTTTAAAATTAAGCCATTGTAATGGACAAAATAACAGCTGAGTTAGTAAAAATTAGATTTGTGATAGTCCAGTTAGTATAAATATGATCTGAAATCGTAAGTAATGTACATCACTTAGTATAATAGTGATCCAAACGTTTTATTTAAAGTCAGATCACTTTTATACTAACTTAAACATTTAACTTTTGTTGCTTAATGTGTTGTTATTAGCTGTCGCAATAAAAATGGAAATAAGAACAATGAGCCGAAAGGTCAACATCTCGGTAGATAACTTGCCCGATACACTTAGGGGCCAAATCCACGGGGTGGAAAGTGCAATAGATAACGAAAGTTTAGCACTATTTACAGACAACAAAGACGTGCGAATTTCTATTGAAAATGCAGCACATGGATTACGTGCATATTCAAACACGTTTAATCACTATGATTTGTGGGGACGCTTTGTTCGCTCGGGCTATAAAAAATTGCCACTTGAAGAAGCGCCTAAAAAAACAATTATTACGCGTAAAATATCTGAAAAAGTAGATGGTATTTTGTACGATGGCGAAATAAAAATAACGCCAGCTGTTGTAAGTACACGCAAAGATGGCGAAGATGTTGAATACCTTGTTTGGCCATCAGATAGAGAAGAAAAAGTAGAGCGAGCACTTATTCGTTTAGCTTCTAAAGGCAAAATAGTTAAAATTAATTTTAAATCCGGTATTCAATATGCGGTTGTTTTTTCTATGAACGAATTAGCACAAGAACTCAAAGCGGTAGGGCAGTCAATGCCATATCCTGCAATAAAAGAGTCACTTGAAGCATTGCAAGGTTCTAAACTTTCATTTAAATATTCGGCAACAGATACTAAAAATTCTGATATAGATGATTCGTTTTACGAGTCAAACATGAACTTTTTATCGTCACTCCATTTTAGTGGCAAAAAAGGTCAGGGTGGCAATGTAAAATGTGTCGCCTGTTTAAATGCATTTGTTCATAACATGATTGATAACCTTGAATACAAAGGGTATTACTTTAATAGCGCTCAAGAATTAAAACGTGGATTATCGCGTTGGATGATGCTTCGTTTGTATCACCTTTGGCGTTATGCAGCACCAGGTAAAACGTACCATTTTAGATTACTCTCTATTATGGAAAAATACGGATCTATTTATTCAACTGATGATATTACCGAAAATAAATTAAAAGCACTTCGTCGTGATATGACCACCACAATGAAAGATTTGATTGAAAAAGGTGCAATATCAGAATACAGCATTACAAACGTTAAAGATGAAAAAACCGGTAACATTATCGATTACACATACGAAATGCACCCGTCTGATCAGTTTTGCGATGAAATTCTTACATTGAACAAACACAATAAACGCATTGAAATCCAAGGCGGTAAACGCATTGTTGAAAATGCCGTGCTGATTGATGAAGATAAAATTGAAGAAATAGTAGAAAAATAATAACCGTTATTTTAAATACTGTACGCATAACTAAAAAGGCCACATAGTGTGGCCTTTTTAACATAATGACTAACGCTCAACCTGTTCTAAATATAACCTATCAACCAAAAAATCATACTCGCGCTTACGAGGGTGAGTTTCAGGTTTTTGATAATCAGGTAATATACCTAATTTTACGTCTGGTTCTGGATTAATCAGAATAAAGGGTAATGCAGCACTCACATGATAGCGATTTTGCGCCGTATATCTCACATTTACCTGTGGACTCACACGAGTAGGGCGGCGAATTCTAAGTTTTTCCTTTTCGCCTAAACTAGCAACCCTTAATTGTTCTTGAGCTACAAGTGATTGCCATTTTTGTTGATCTATCATTCTTGGATTTCGATAACTGGCCGATTTGTCGAGCATTTCGAGAGCCATTTTTTTAGTCAGCGTTTTAGTTGCGTGTTTGTGCATCCAAGTAAACCTAACCGAAAATGGCGATTCGCTTTCACTATGAATTTTACGATATGCGGCAAGCGTTATTAAATTTGGTATAGCATTGTGAACTGCTTCAAATCGAGCATCGTTGCTATCAATAGCTAAAATACATTCTTTAAACGTAGCTTTAGCTTTATTTACTTGAGCTATACGATTATTTAAAGCTTGTTTATCTGCATTTTTAATAACGAGCAAACCAGGGTGCCTTTTTAAAACACGACTGCTTAATCCTGATTTTTTATACATGTCTGAAAAAGAGTTTAGGATTGCTTTTTGAGCAGGTACTCCAGTGATTTTAGAAACAAGTATAGATTCTGGAACTTTACTCTCATCGAAACTCCTTACATCTGGTAATTGATAATATTCCGCTTTGGAGAATTCACACTCTTTTAGTTCTTCAATCAATCTCAAAGTTAATTCGTTCATTAAATCAAACTGACTTCTAATTTGTACCTTCGTTACCATTACACACCTCAAAGAACACATCTTACTAGCCTTATATTATTACATGCACTTTGCTTTGTCTAAATTAATAATTAACAGTACTCGGTGCTCACTCTTACATTATAATTAAATTAAGTATGATGTGTTCTTTATGGTGAGAATATATATACTAAGAAAGATTGAAACTCCTTACTAATTCATATGACATTGGAGTATTTACTTTGTCGTATATAAAAAGGCTAATACGCCAAGTACTAGATAATCTACGTAGTAGGTGATAAAACTAAGTTTAGAAAAATGAGTTAAGCGGAGTTATATAATTTTCATATATTTATCTAACAGTCTTAGTATTTATAATTATTGACTCATATTACACCGTGTTGGCAGTACGGTGATCAGGCTAAAGGTTACAATGACTACAAATGCTTTTTGATATCAGTTTCTCTTTAAGGATACTTCAAGCAGTAGGGGCTTTAATCATGATGAATTGTAAATTAGCACTATCACTTTGAAGAGAAAACTTAATGGCCTACCACACCTTTAAGTTGTGGCACTTGTGAATATAGTCCTGCATACGAGTGCTATACAAGACTATGCGTCTAGGATTTAAAGCGCAGATAAATGATCACCACAAACGGTCATATCATACATTAAGCTCTGCACATAGCACTTGATAGCTTTTAATTAATTGCCCGCGTAAAGTTAAGATTACAGAAGCAGCTATTTAAGTATGATGTGTTCCTATCTAAATTACGTATAACATACCCTTATGTACTATTTATTCTCAATGCGTTAAAATTGTAAATAGTTAGCTCTAAACTCATGTATTTAAACACTTTAGTTTCTTCGAAATAAAACTAAAGTGTATGTTATATAACCACCTAGGTTAAGTAAGATTACTATTATACTTAACTCATAACTAAATAATTGGAAAATAGTGAATTTAGTCCTTGAACATAGGGGCCTGCATACGTTAATTTCTTCTTATCAGGTAATGTAGGAATGAGGAAAAATTATGCAATCGTGGAACCCAAATAGCTGGAGAGAGCTGCCAATACTGCAGCAGCCACAGTACCCGGATCAAGAAATACTTAAATCAGTAGAAAGCCAATTAAAAACGGCACCACCTTTAGTTTTTGCTGAAGAAACAAGAAGCCTATTCAAACAACTTGAAGATGTGTGCGAAGGGCGTGCTTTTTTACTTCAAGGTGGTGACTGTGCAGAATCATTTAGCGATTTTAATGCCGCTAACATTCGCGATACATTCAAAACAATCTTACAGATGGCTGTTGTATTAACTTACGGCGGTAAATGCCCTGTAGTTAAAATAGCGCGCATGGCTGGTCAATACGCTAAACCTCGTTCAGCAGACTTAGAAACAATTAATGGCGTGTCTTTACCATCTTACCGTGGCGACATTATTAATAATATCGAGTTTACAGAAGAAGCACGTATACCCGATCCACAACGCTTAATGACTGCATACCATCATAGTGCCGCTACGTTAAACTTATTACGTGCTTTTGCACAAGGTGGTCTTGCCGATCTTCACCAGGTAAACCGTTGGAACATGGGCTTTGTTGCTGCAAATCCACTTAAAGAAAAATACCAACAGCTTGCTGATAAAATTCAAGACGCACTAGAGTTTATGGAAGTGTGCGGAATTAACTCTACAATTGCGCCAAGCTTAAAAGAAACCGATTTATACACTTCTCACGAAGCGTTACTACTTGGTTACGAAGAGGCGCTTACTCGTCGCGACCACTTATCTGGTGATTGGTACGATTGTTCTGCTCACTTTGTTTGGATTGGTGAACGTACTCGTCAACTAGATCATGCACATATTGAGTTTTTCAAAGGCATTAAAAACCCAATTGGTGTTAAAGTTGGCCCAGGTATGGACCCAGATGACCTAATTCGTTTAATTGATGCATTAAACCCAGATAACATTCCTGGTCGTTTAACGCTAATTACGCGTATGGGTGCAGATATACTTCCTGAAAAACTTCCAGCACTAGTAAGAAGAGTTCAACAAGAAGGCCGTAAAGTAATTTGGAGCTCAGATCCAATGCACGGTAACACTGAAAAAGCGACATCAGGTTACAAAACACGTAACTTCGACAATATTATGCGCGAGATCAGTCAGTTCTTCGCTGTACACAAAGCTGAAGGTTCATACGCAGGTGGTGTTCACCTAGAAATGACAGGCCAGCACGTTACAGAGTGTACTGGCGGTGCTTACGGTTTATCTGACGATGACCTAGCACAGCGTTACAAAACGCAGTGTGATCCACGCCTTAATGCCGACCAAGTATTAGAGTTAGGCTTTTTAGTAGCTGATTTACTAAAAGACGCACGTAAATAATATTTATTGATACAAAAAAACCGCTTAGTTGCGGTTTTTTTATTTCTTTGATGAGTAAGTTAGTACTTACGTCGCTCCAAGTCTGTTTCTATCAATATTTTTGCAGATATTTCTTCAACAGAATGATGCGTAGAATTAAAGTAAGCAATTTTATGACGCTTATACAACATTTCCACTTCGCGAACCTCAATACGACACTGTTTAATTGAAGCATACTTAGAGTTCGCCATACGTCGATGCCTAATAGCCGCAAGTCTCTCAGGGTCAATCGTAAGTCCAAATAACTTATGTTTATAAGGGACTAAACACTTAGGCAAACCTTCATTGTCTAAATCTTCTTCTGTAATAGGGTAGTTAGCCGCTTTAATGCCGTACTGCAGTGCTAAGTATAAGCTTGTGGGTGTTTTACCACTTCTACTAACACCAATTAAAATGATGTCTGCTTCAGAAAAGTTTTTAATATTTCCGCCATCATCATTCATAAGAGCATAATTAACGGCATCAATTCTAAAATCATAACTTTTTTCGTGGATGGAATGCGTACGATGCATTTTAGGAACTGGGGCTACATTGAGTTCTTTTTCTATTTTTTCGCTATATGTAGTTAAAAAGTCATACGTGACTGCATCAGCCGATTTTATAATTTCACTTAAATTGTGGTTAACAAAAGTAAAAAAAACAAATGGCTTTTCGCCTGTTTTTGCAGCGGTTGCATTAATTAATGCTTTAATTTCGTGCGCTTTTTCTTCAGTTTCTACAAATGGAATTGTTTTATGATTAAAATCGATAGGAAACAACGACAAAGTCGCATGCCCAAACACCTCTGAAGTAATAGCGGTTCCATCTGATATATAAAAAGCAGTTCTCATAATTAACCTTTTTATTGCGTTTAAATCCCTAAAATGGGTTTCTCACGGTTTACGTGAGGACTATTGCCAGTGTAGAATGATGATGACCTTTATAAAAGGTTTTCTTTCTTAACTCTCACAGTTAGACCTACAATTTGTTTTTTTTGGAGAAAGATCCGTGCAAGAATACGTTCTCTGGTATCAAGAGCTTGGTATGCAAGATGTTCCTCGAGTTGGCGGTAAAAACGCTTCACTTGGCGAAATGATTTCAAACCTAGCAAACGCTGGTGTACAAGTACCGGGTGGTTTCGCAACTACCGCAGATGCTTTTAATGAGTTTTTAGATCAATCAGGACTCACAGCAAAAATTCACAACATCCTAGATACACTTGATGTTGATGATGTAAATACACTCGCTAAAGTCGGTGCCGACATCCGCCAATGGATAATCGACACACCATTCCAACCAAACCTAGATCAAGCCATTCGCGACGCATATAGCCAACTCCATGGCGATACTGAAGCAGATGTATCATTCGCAGTACGTTCATCAGCTACCGCTGAAGATATGCCAGATGCATCATTCGCAGGCCAGCAAGAAACTTTCCTTAACGTTGTTGGTATCGATTCAGTCATGGTCGCTATTAAACACGTATTTGCTTCATTATTTAACGACCGTGCAATCTCATATCGAGTTCACCAAGGTTACGATCACCGTGGTGTGGCCCTATCAGCGGGTATTCAGCGCATGGTACGTTCAGATAAATCAGCATCTGGCGTAATGTTTAGCATTGATACAGAGTCTGGTTTTGAAGACGTTGTATTTATTACATCAAGCTACGGCTTAGGTGAAATGGTTGTACAGGGCGCAGTTAACCCTGATGAGTTTTATGTTCATAAACCAACACTCCTTAAAAATAAACCTTCAGTAGTACGTCGTAACATTGGTTCTAAAGCCATTCAAATGATTTACTCAGAAGATAAAGCGCACGGTAAGCAAGTTGACATCGTTGATGTTGCCCCTGAGCTTTCAAATAAGTTTTCGATTACAGATGAAGAAGTGCAAGAACTTGCCAAGCAAGCTGTAATCATCGAAAAACATTACGGTCGTCCTATGGACATCGAATGGGCAAAAGACGGTAACGACGGCAAACTATATATAGTTCAAGCACGTCCAGAAACTGTTCGCTCAAACGAAGACTCTAACGTAATGGAACGCTTTCAATTAAACGGCACAAGCAACGTTGTTGTTGAAGGCCGTGCAATTGGTCATAAAATTGGTAGCGGTGTTGTTCGTGTTCTTGATTCAATCAAAGAAATGGATCAGGTACAAGTAGGCGACATTTTAGTAACCGATATGACCGACCCTGATTGGGAACCAATCATGAAACGTGCTGCAGCGATTGTTACAAATCGTGGTGGACGTACGTGTCACGCGGCAATCATTGCACGCGAACTTGGTATACCGGCTGTTGTAGGGTGTGGTAACGCAACTGATTTAATTAAAGCGGGACAAGAAGTCACTGTATCGTGCGCCGAAGGCGATACTGGCTTTATTTACGAAGGTATTTTAGACTTTGAAATACTAACGTCACGCGTTGATAAAATGCCTGAACTACCAATGAAAGTTATGATGAACGTGGGTAACCCCGATCGTGCATTTGACTTTGCACGCTTACCGCATGCAGGTGTTGGCCTTGCGCGAGTTGAATTTATTATCAACCGTATGATTGGCGTTCATCCTAAAGCATTATTAAATTTTGATGCTCAAACAGATGCATTAAAAGCAGAAATTACTGACATGATTGCCGGTTACGAATCACCAGTAGAATTTTACATAACAAAACTGGTTGAAGGTATTTCTACTCTAGGGTGTGCATTTGCACCAGAGCGTGTAATTGTTCGTATGTCTGATTTTAAATCAAACGAATACGCAAACCTAGTTGGTGGCCAGCAATACGAGCCAGAAGAAGAAAACCCAATGATTGGTTTTCGTGGTGCCGCACGTTATATCTCTGAAGATTTCCGCGATTGTTTTGCACTAGAATGTGAAGCTATAAAACGCGTAAGAAACGACATGGATATGGCTAATATCGAAATCATGATCCCATTCGTACGTACCCTTGAAGAAGGTAAACGCGTAATTGAATTACTAGAAGAGCATGGCCTTAAACGCGGCGATAATGGTCTTAAAGTAATCATGATGTGTGAGCTACCTTCAAATGCATTACTTGCAGATGAATTTTTAGAAATGTTTGATGGTTTTTCTATCGGCTCTAACGATTTAACACAGTTAACGCTTGGTCTTGACCGTGATTCTGGTTTAATCGCACATTTATTTGATGAGCGTGACCCTGCAATTAAAAAGCTACTTTCTATGGCAATTAAAACAGCTAAAGCAAAAGGAAAGTACGTAGGTATTTGTGGCCAAGGTCCTTCAGATCACGAAGACTTTGCAGCATGGTTAGTAGAGCAGGGTATTGACTCTGTTTCACTAAATCCAGATACAGTAATAGAAACATGGTTATACCTAGCTAAAAAATTAGCAAAGTGATAAATATGTAGGCTATAAAAATGCCAGCAATGTATTGCTGGCATTTTTTTATGCTCAATTAAAAGTAAATTAACGGGCTAATTTTTTATCTAAATAAACACATGATTTAGTTAACGTCTTTTGACAAAGTGATAAATAATGTCGCGCTTTAGGGTAGTAAAACGAAAAGCATAATAAACCCGCCATAAAAAATATAAGTGAAGGCTAAGGGCGTGTTGATCTTTGTGGATTGAAATTTGTTCAATCTAGGGGCTATTAAATCGCGGCGCGAGGTTTGTAACCTAGTGGGCTAAGTAAAAATAGAGCAACAAAGAGTTAATCGTCCCTAGAAAGAACCCATTGGGCAGCGCATGTTTGGTATTTATGCTGCGTTATCACCTATTTATGGGGAGTAACCACACTACATAGGCTCTGCCTTGCCTAAAAACCAAACATACTGCTGCAAATTCAACAACCAAAGGTCAACAACCAAAGGTCAACACGCCCTAGCTACAACCGCAAAAAATAATCCTAGCAAAATAAATAACACGCCACTGATCTGTAATAGCAATTTTTTCATATAATACGCCTCGCAAATGGTTAACTTGAGTATAATTTAAGCTGGATTAAAATCGATTAAAAGAGTGTTACAAACTGTAAAATCTTCAATTTCTATTCGCCATCACCATGATATAATTAGTCAAATGCCCTAAAATATCGCCGTCATGATAGCAACAATTACACAGCAAGATGCCGCGACAGAACTTGTCGCAAACTACCTAAATACCATTGCAAACCAAGGCTTTACCGGAGATACCGACGCAAGTTATGCAACGCGTATTACCGCTTCAACCGATAACAGTGTGTATCAGCAAATACCGCAAGGTGTTATTTTTCCAAAAAGTGAAAAAGATATTCAGCTCGCATTGCAAACAGCATCTCGCGACCCGTTTTTATCATTAACTTTTGGTCCTCGTGGCGGTGGAACAGGCACTAACGGACAATCGTTAACACCTGGTATTGTTGTAGATTTGTCTCGCTATATGCGCGAAATCCTCGAAATAAATGTAGAAGAAGGCTGGGTACGCGTTCAAACCGGCGTAATAAAAGATCAACTTAATGACTTTTTAAAACCTTATGGCTTTTTCTTCTCACCCGATTTATCTACCAGTAACAGGGCAACTATTGGTGGCATGATAAGTACTGACGCATCGGGGCAAGGCTCGTTAGTTTACGGTAAAACGAGCGATCATGTTTTAGGGCTAACAACTTATTTAGTTGATGGCACACCTATGTGCACCTCCCCAATAGACATCGACAAAGCACAAATTATAGCGAATCAAGACTCACTAATTGGTAGTTTATATAAAACAGTTTTAGATATATCAGTTAATGAACGCGCTGCTATTTTAGCTAAGTTTCCACGGTTAAATCGTTTTTTAACCGGCTACGACCTAGAGCATGTACTAAGTGATGACTTACTTACCTTTGACATGAGCCGACTAATAACGGGTTCAGAAGGCTCATTAGGTATAGTAACTGAAGCAAAATTAAACCTAACGCCTATTGCCGAATTCAAAACGCTTATTAATATTAAGTATGATAGTTTTGACTCAGCACTTCGTCATTCACCATTTTTAGTCGATGCACGTGCAACATCGGTAGAAACCGTTGATAGCAAAGTTTTAAACTTAGCGCGTGAAGATATCATTTGGAATTTAGTATCGGACTTAATAACCGATGTACCAAATAAAGATATGCAAGGCCTTAACATGGTCGAGTTTAATGCAGTATCAAACGATGATATAAAAGACAAAGTAGACACGCTTTGTAAGCTTCTAGATGAATGCGTAAAAAATCAAACTAATGGCGTTATTGGTTATCAGTTAACCAGTGATAAAAGCGATATACTAAAAATTTACGCAATGCGTAAAAAGTCAGTGGGTTTATTAGGTAATGTAAAAGGCAGCCAAAAACCTCTCGCCTTTGCAGAAGACACCGCTGTACCGCCTGAAAATTTAGCAGATTATATTGTCGAATTTAGAGCATTACTCGACAGTCATAATTTACAGTATGGTATGTTTGGCCATGTTGATGCGGGCGTTTTACACGTACGCCCAGCACTTGATATGTGTGACCCAGAACAAGAAAAACTACTTAGAACTATTTCAGATCAGGTCGTAAAACTAACCGCTAAGTACGGCGGTTTAATGTGGGGCGAGCACGGTAAAGGTTACCGTAGTGAATATAGCCCTGAGTTTTTTGGTGAGCATTTATATACGCAACTTCGAAAAATAAAAACAGCTTTCGATCCTAACAATCGCATTAACCCCGGTAAAATATGTACTCCTATCGATAGTGAAGACTCACTAGTTAGTGTAGATGGACAAAAGAGATCGCACTTCGATAAGCAAATATCAATAGACGTTAAAACTAGTTTTAACAACGCAATGACCTGTAATGGTAATGGTATATGTTTTAATTACGATGAAAATTCACCCATGTGCCCATCGTATAAAGTGACCGGCGATCGCCGTAATTCACCAAAAGGGCGTGCAAGTTTAATGCGCGAATGGCTGCGCCTTCAAGAGTCAAAAGATGTTGATTTACTCGAAGTAGAAAAGCAACTTAACAAAGGTGAAGTCATTACCTGGTGGGAACGTTTTGTTCATAGCCGCGAAAAACGAAAAGGTATTTACGACTTTTCTCACGAAGTAAAAGCGTCAATGGATGAATGTTTAGCATGTAAGGCATGTACAACAGCATGTCCAATTAAAGTAGATGTACCCACTTTTCGTTCGCGCTTTTTAAATTATTATCATAGTTATTATGCACGCCCGCTAAAAGATTACCTTGTTGGTAACATAGAAAACAGCGCGCCATTAATGGCAAAGTTCGCTAAAGTCATAAATCCAATTGTTAAAACATCATTAGTCAGTAATGTTATTAAAAAAACGGTTGGCTATGTTGATACACCACAGTTAAGTATTCCTGCACTTTCAAAGCGTGTTACTAAAACACAAAAATTCGATTTTGATTTACTAAATAAATTAAATGCAGAGCAACAAAGTGAATATGTATTAATAGTACAAGACCCATTTACGAGCTTTTACGAAGCGGAATTAGTAGAAAGTTTTATTACTTTAATAACCCAACTTGGCAAAAAACCAATGCTATTACCTTTTAAACCAAATGGTAAACCGCAACACGTAAAAGGTTTTTTACATGAATTTAAAGTTACAGCTAAAAATGCAGCCGAGTTTTTAAATAAATTAAATGATATTAATGCACCGTTAGTCGGTTTAGACGCGTCACTCGTTATGTGTTACCGCGATGAATATAATACAATTTTAGAAAATAACCGTGGTGAATTTAATGTGCAACTTGCCCATGAATGGCTCGAAACACAATCGTTTAAATCACTAAGCGCAAAACAAAATACAGATACCGAATTTACATTACTGAGTCATTGTACTGAAACAACTGCGCTGCCAAAAGCAGCAAATGTATGGCAAACAATTTTCAATGATATTGGTTTAACATTAAAAACAACAAATACAGGTTGTTGTGGAATGGCGGGAACTTATGGCCACGAAGCACAAAATCAAGATAACTCACGTGCGCTTTACGAAATGAGCTGGAAACCAATTGTAGATAAAAATAAACCTGAGCAACTTTTATCTACGGGATTTTCTTGTCGTAGCCAAGTTAAACGTTTTGAACAATTTAAACCAAAACACCCAATTGAATTACTAGCACAGGTTCTTAAATAACTTTATAAAATAAGAGTGCTTAAATAAGAACACTTATATAAGAGTACTTAAATAGTTTTATCTAAATAACTATTTAGTAAATTATTTATAAAATACAAAAAGGCGCAACGATTAACTTCATCAGTGATGAAAATAACCGTTACGCCTTTTTTAATACGTATTCTTAATTTATCTAGTTTAAATAATTATTTTTTAACAAAACTATCGGCAATAGGTCTAGTGCTAATACCATGTATAAATACACTAAACAAAATAGTCGTCATTGCTATTGTCGCTATTTGATATTTGTTTTCTATTTGCGTATCTATCACCATCAATGTAAAAACAATTGATGCTAACCCTCTTGGTCCAAACCACGCAAATGTAAAACGCTCTTTGATACTCAGTGCCGTAAACTGCAGAGACAGCATAACTGGAATTATTCTAATCAATGTTGTACTTAACAAAGCGTAAATTATAATTTCAGTATTTAATTTAGGAATAACTAAGTAAGCACAAACAAACCCGAACAAGCACCAAATCATTAACGATGTGAAATCTGCGATATGCTCTGAGTCTTCAATTAATTCTGTTCTAACTTCTTCGGTCGAAAATTTATCAAATAATAAGCCTGCAATAAACACCGCAATAAATCCACTGCCATGAAAATACTGAGTGACAGAAAACACAGCCATAGCAAAACCGAGTAATAAAAACGGACTGGTATTTTGTGCAAAGTAATGACGTTTCATTGCAAAGTTTAAACTCGGTATAAAAACAGCAATACTTGTAATAGCTATTAATAAAGCCAAGCCAAGCTCTCGTCCAAACACACTTAATGTTTGTGTTGCGGTAATAGCTGAATCAGGATTTTTAGCGAGTAATATAAATATTAAAAATATGGGTACGCATAATCCATCGTTCAAACCACTTTCAGTATTTATTCCTTCGCGTATTTTTTCAGGCACTTGTGTACTTGCTAGTAACCCTTTACTTAATGCCGCATCGGTAGGTGTTAAAATAATAGCGAGCAACGCTGCTTGAATAAGTGAAAGCTCAGCAAAGAAAAATAAAGAAACAGCAATACCAAGTAACAAAGTTAAGGGTAGGGCAACAAACAACAGTAAACTAGGATACTGAAAACTATGCCTTAATACACTCAACTTTGATTTAGCTGCATCAGAAAATAAAAAAATACTTAGCGTAAGCTCTATAAATGGTAATAAAAGATCAACGCCTTCTTTTATTTTATGCCCTTCGTTGGGTAGCACTAAAGCTAAACATATTCCGCCAACAACAAAAAACATTGGGCCTGTTACTTCTGTTTTTTCTAACTGGCGAAGTGTTAAAGAATAAATTAAAAATAATCCGCCTATAAATGCTATTACTAAATACTCCATTAAATTTTCCTTTTAAGTCCTGACTTTGCTCGCTCTTTAATATTTGTTTGAATATAAATTTGATCGGTAGTCGCAATTTTAGAATGACCTAAATCTTCTGATAAATGTTTAAGCGGTCTGGTTTGCGCATCATGTGTGGCACCAGTATGACGAAGCCAATGTGCAGTTGCAGCGCCAAGTTGTTCAGCATCATCTTTAAAACCATCATCAAGTAATGATTGCTGTGCATAATCAAAACTTTGTTGAACTAAACGCCTAATTTGCCTTACGGTCATACCACCTTGCCCGCGAATTTTATGAACCAAGGGATCTGATTCATCAACACGGGGAAGGGCAGGTAAACCTCTGTATAGTCTATAACGTTTTAAATATTCAACAAAATCATCGCTTAAGGTTACATCTCGTAATTTATTACCTTTGCCCATTATACGTAAAAACCAAAAGCCATCATTATCTTGCCAAAAATGGGACATCACCGGCGACCATTGTGGGCGCTCAGATAATTCTGAGATTCGTAGATAAAGACCTTTTAAACATGCAAGCGTAAATAAGTTTCGCTCTAAATCAGGGTTATGTTCGCATAAATCACGCGTTACACCAAAAACGTATTCCCATTGAATATCGCTTAATGTGTCTGGAATTTGAATTTGTGATTGAACAACTAAGTACGGACTATTTTTTTTAACAACAGGGACAAAGTTAGCAAATGTTTTTTCTTCTAGTAAGGCAAACTTATAAAACACATTTAATGCTGTAAACATAGACGATAAAGTTTGCTGACTAGCAATGGATTCTTTAAGCATAAAAGGGCGCCAGTTTTGGTTTAATCGACGAATTCCTTGTTCATCTTTATAACGCCATTGCACTGAAGTTGCAGCCCATGCTTTATCGGGTTCGACCATAAAATCAACGTAAGCTTCAATATCTTCACGTTTTAAATCGAATACTGATTTTTCTGCTATTAACCATGACCATAAATAAAAGCGTTCAAGCTCATTTCGAAAACGACTATAAGTCGCTTCTGACTTTCGGCCATAAACATATAAAAACTGATACAAGAATGTCAGATCGGCTTTTGATTCAGTTACAGTCAAGCCAATTTCCTGTATAAAGGATGCAAGTTCTGGGTATTCTGAATTGAGAGTACCGTCATCTAGATGGGCAATTTGATATCTTAATTGTTTTAACGTATCAACCAAAGCAACAAGCATAATGTATAAATATTCAATTAAATAATAGACTTACAGAATAACGTTAAAGTCCGATACTGTCTAGTATTGGACATAGCAAAGTTCTAATTATTTTAATATCGTGATTATTCTATGGTTGTTGGTTGCTATATCTTATTAAGGAAAACATTATGAAAAAACTAATTATACTAAGTGTACTTGCTTTCACTGTTGCGTTAACTGGGTGTGCTACTACAGGTAGTGCATCGCCAAGCGAAAAACGTTCACTTGTACAAAGTATGAAAGCAAACACATTAGATAAATTATACGCTGAAAAACCTGATGTTAAAAAACAAATTGCTAACTCTGCTGGTTATGCTGTATTCGATAACGCAAATGTAAATGTAGTGCTTGCTAGCTTTGGCGGTGGTTACGGTGTTGTTAGAAATAATCTCACAGGTAAATCGACTTACATGAATATGGGCGAAGCCGGTTTAGGACTTGGTTTAGGCGTTAAAGATTTTAACGTTGTAATGGTTTTTCATAACCAAGCTGCACTAAATAGATTTATTGAACATGGTTGGGCATTTGGCGGAAACGCTGATGCAGCAGCAAAATATGAAGATAAAGGCGGTGCACTAGTTGCCGAAGCGATTGCAGATCAAGTTACTGTATATTCTGTAACCGAAAATGGCCTTGCACTACAAGCTGTATTAAAGGGAACTAAGTTTTGGGTTGATTCAGAGCTTAATTAACCACCAAATTACTCTCCTAAAAGCGAGCTGGTTTGTATAATCACGCTCGCTTTATTAAAACCCAACCAATTTAACATAACGTAATTTATGGGCTATCTCTTATACCGCAAATGCGGGGTCACTACTGGACCAGTTAGACACGCAGCTGCAACAATGCCCGCAATACATGCAGCGCTAATCTTTTTTACAATATCCGACCATATTTTACTTTCTTCTTTAGTTTTTGATTTCTCAATTGCTAAGTTTAATAAAGCTTCTTTTTGGTCAGTTCCAACAATATTAGCCAAAAAAATACACTGATTAGCAGTTAAATGTCTCTCGCCTCGCTTAATTTGTGACAATGAACCCGACGTAACTCCATCCAAATCAGAAACAACTTGTTTGTCCTGTGAATAACCTTTGAATTCTTTGTATTTTTCAATGAGTTGGTAACTAAATGACATATATATCTCCTCTCTAAATCAATTATAGCGCACAAAAATGTAAAATATATTCTTGACGTTGCACAATATTGTGCGCTACATTCTGAGCCATTGCACAAACTTGTGCACTATCTTTCTAAAGGACTCAGGAATTGAAATTCTACCTTCAATACATTTCAGGCATAGAAGAATACGCATTAGGTTTCAATAAAATTGAACACCCGCTTATGTATTCTTCACGTTCAGAAGCAATGGCATTTTGCATTGATTACTGTAACGGTGAAACCTTCGAAATAATTGATGTAGACGACAATAATTGGCAAGAACTTTTCGATTCTGGGGTGTTTGATTATGACCCAGAACGCTAAAAACCCAACTCAACAACTTACTAAAATCGATTATTTAACGGTTGTTTTCTCTCCAAATGAAGTTGCCCGTTGTCGTTTTGATGCTAAATTAGCATTCGGAAATGGTGATTTTTCATCCTATAAAGAAGCATATAACGCCATGTTATGTGCTGAAATGTTCGCCAATAATCCAACAGATGACTTCACAAATGATACTAAAACATCACTTGTTGCAACTGATGATCTAGATGTTGATGTAAGCGAAACAGTCCTTTTCAACTCTGATTATTACTACAACGAACTGTTTGATAATAACCTTTCAGGCTCTTCTAAGTACCGTCAATACAACTCTATTCAAGAAATACCAGAAGAAGATAGAAAGCACTTTCTTAAAAGTGTTGTAAGAAAAACAAAGCGTTACAAAGCACTCACATCATTAATTGAAGGTGATATTTCTAAATTTATGCACCTATTAAATACAGAAGTTGCTACTGCTGCTGACCGTTTAACCAGTGACACACTTAGTTGGTCATACCGTGACAATTCCGGTGGCATGTTCACTTACGAGAAGTCAGCAACACTTTATCGTCACGATATTAACTCAGGTGTAATTGCTTGGGGCGCTAATAATGGTGGCGTTATGATTTCATTTTCTGGTACTGGATGTGCTGGTTTAGATATTCCTAAATTGCATACTATGTTGCAAAAAATGCCTAATGTAAAAATTACTCGTTTAGATATTGCTTACGATGATTACGAAGGTAATAGAACCGTTCTTGATTACTTCCAAAATTTAGAAGAAGGCGGTTTTTGTAAAACCAATCAAGCGCCCTCTTTCTCGTTTATTCAAACGGGTGAACTCAAAAAGCTAACAGATTTACAACAAGCTGAGTTTAAGAAAAAGCACGGCTGGCAAAAACGATATGACTGTGTGGCCAATGGCGGCAACACCCTTTACGTAGGAAGTCGTAAAAATGGAAAAATGGCACGTATGTATGAAAAAGGAAAGCAAATGGAAAGTGAATTTCAGCCTAACTGGGTTCGTGCTGAGCTTGAGCTTCGCAGTATTGATCGTGTTATCCCCTTGGATGCACTTCTCAATACCGATGCTGTATTTGCTGCTGCCTATCCCGCTTTTGCTTTTATTACTGCTGAACGTCTTGAAATTAGAACCACAAGCAGAAAAAGACAAAATAACGGCGCTTTAATTGCCGAACGTTTAGAACGTTACTGCGTTCAGTCTTACGGTAAATACTTAAATTTTTTACGTCATGTAAAAGAATTAACAGATATAGAAATAATTAATCGACTAACTAAAGGCCTAAATCCTTGGGATATACCCGACTCTATTAACAAGGCCTGTATTACCCCACCCAACCAAATGGAGTTAACAACATGAAAGTAATTTTATTATCTGCGGCTATGGGTCGTGGTGTTTCTAGTAAATCAGGCGCTGCTAAACCTTATTCGTTTTCTTCTATCTCGTACTTAGTACCAGAGCAAGACTACATTCAAGGCGATCACAATATACAAAAATGTGGCTTTGAACCTAAAAGTGTAGAAATGACTGAAGACCAAACCCTTTACAACAAGTTTAAACAAATTACAGATGCTAATGGTATTTGTGAAGTTGATTTGGTTTTACAACCAGACCCTAGAAATATGTCACGCAATATTGTTGCTGACGTTTCGTTGGTCAAACAGTAAATGTCTCAATGCGTAGCTATCCAACCCGACCAAACTTTAAAAGCCGTTACTGGTGTTTGTGATTTTGTGATGGTTACACAAGCTGAGTTCTTAGAACTACAGCAACACGGATTAGTAAATGTTCTTAATGAGCTATTTGCTTTTGACTTGGCCACTTTCGGCCTAATTAATTCGGCGGCATTAGTCGCCTTTATAACAGCTCATTGTATCGGTCGTGTCGTCCGAGTAATGGGTAAAACATAACTACAGGGAATACTAAAATGAAAAAATTTCAAAATATCTTAGCTTCAAAACGCGCAAAAGCTGGTCTTTTACTTACTTCAGTTGTTGCTTCTGGCTCATCATTCGCAGCTGATTATTCTGCTGAAATTGGTGCTGCTGTAGGCGATGGTACAACAAACTATACAGCAGTTGTTGCTGGTGTAATTACTGTTGCTGCAATCGGTTTTGCTATTGGCATGATTGTATCAAAGCTTAATAAGTAAAATGGTTACCTCAATTGGCCTTGCCTCATTTCTTGTTTGGTGCTTTGTCGAAGGCTTTTCAAGTGGAGTAAGAACCAGTTAACAAAGGCGGGTAAAACCGCCAACACATAAAAGGCGCTTACATGCGATTACTAATATTTTTATTGGTGCTATTAAGCGCTTTTTTTGTTTCTGCTGATTCAGGCTTGTTTGACTTGGATGATTTAAAATCTCCATATTCTGATGGCTTAGAGACTTGTGTTTCTGCATTTGGTTTTGAGGCTTGTGGTCGAAATCCTGTTGAGGCAAAAATGAACTCTTGTGAATTATATAGAGCTTCCGCTGGTCTTCCTGAACATCCTGAAAGAAGATATGCTTACTCAGAATGTGAAAATTTAACTAATTCCTCATCAAGTGGCCCTACAGTTAATGTATATGGACAAGTTAAAAACCCTTATGCTTCTGGTGGTTGGGACCCTGAAACTCGCTTACATATTTGGGTTGTTAATTATTCAAATCAATATGAACGTAAATCTTGGTATTGTCCCCCGTATGGTTTTCCTGAACATGATAACCCTGTTCCTGTCGATATAATGCCTACTGACCCATTAGCTCCGACTTTTATGTGTGCAAAATTACTCGATAATTTATCTCCAGAGAAAGATCCAGATTGCCCTGAACCGACTGATAATGACCCTTTTTCTTTCGCTGTTGGCGGCTCTGGTAGCGTTTGCTTTCCTGCTGCTGATGGTCGTCAATGTGAAATACAAACTGATAGCAATGGCGGTTACAACATACCAGTTTCTTACGGTTCAACTGAACCTGTATCTTGTGTTCCTGACCCAGAGCCTGAACCAGACCCAGAACCTGAAGACCCTGATGAACCTGATGAACCTGAAAATCCAGATGACCCAGAGCCAACACCAGACCCAGACGCACCTAAAACACCTGATGATGCCGATGATACTGATAAAGATAATTCTTTAGATGGAATAAATCAGATAAACGATAACTTAAAAGTTATTAACGACAATATGAATTCTGGTATTGAATCGCATGCAGAACGTTTAGATAGAATGGCTAAGGAAACCCAAAATTCAAATGAATTATTAGCTACCATAAAATCTAATACTTTAAATACTTACAAAGGTACTAAAGAAACAACCGATGTAATACGAGACCAAATAAAGGAAACGACAAAAGTTGTTACTGCTGTTGGTACTGCTACAACTGAGATAAAAAAAGGTAATACCGAATCAACCAAGCAAACAACACTTTTGGAAGGTATTAAAGAAAACACAAAAAAAGAATCTATATCTATTACTTCAAGTCGTAAAAAAGGCGGTCTTAATGATATTTTTTCTGCTGATGAACTTGCTCAAGTAACTGCTGAAATAGAAACCAAGAAAACTGAGTTAACAGAATATATAGAAACAATAAAATCAGAATCCGAGTCAATTTTAGATTTAGATCCGAATATCTCAGGTTCTTATACTGACCATAAGGAAATAATTAAAGGTGTTGAGGTTGATTTGGGTATTGGTAAATTTTCTAATTTCTATCAGATGATAGCTCCAGCCATTATTTTAATAGCTTCAATTTCGGCTCTTTTTATAATATTAGGTGGTAACAAAGAATGATAAAAAAAACTATATTCTTAATTTTGATTTTTTCACCGTTTTTCCTTATGGCCACTGCAACAGCTTCGACACTTACAGGTGCTCAAGGTGCTGCAACAACTGCGGGAAATTTTATATCTGACTTTTGGGATTTCTTTGATAATGACGTCCCTAATTTTTTTGAAAGAGCTTTATCTTACGTATTTGAGAAAATTGTTTTGTTTAAAATCACAGCACAAATTGAATCAATGAAATTAGCTTGGTCTATATCAAAAAATATTATTGAAAGTTTTCAAGTAGGTTCAAAAATCGCAAGTGCTGCAAGTGGTTTACCACAAGACGTAAAAGCTGCCTTAGTAGATTTACGTTTATTTGATGGTTTAAATATTATCGTTCAAGCATTTATAGCTCGTTATGTAATGAGGTTCTTTTAATGTCTAGTTCAATTTTTCATGGCGCTCCAGGTTCTTTTAAATCAGCTAGTGCAACTTGGTTTGAGGTTTTACCTGCTTTAAGAAAAGGCCGTTTAGTTGTAACTAATATTGAGGGTATTTTACCTTTAGATGAAATCGAAACAGAGCTACAAGAAACTTTCCCTGAAAGTGCTCAGCTTTGGCGTTTATCTTCCCAGAACGAGGAAGGCCAATCACTTTGGCGTAATTGGTATCACTGGATGCCAACAGGCGCTTTAGTTTTAATTGATGAGGTTCAAGACGTTTACCCTACTGAATCCACTTTTAAACCTGAATCTTGTAATTATAAACATGTTGATAATTACAAAGATTTGATACCCGAGCATTGGTATAAATATCATTATGAACAATTAGAAAAGTTTAAACCTGAAAATTTAACTAGTGGCGATACTGACGATTTAGGAAGGGAGTTATTCAACGAACATGGCTACATTATATACCCCAAAACACTCAAAGAGTGTTACATGCGACACAGAAAATACAACTGGGATATCATCGTCTGTACGCCCGATATTACCAGTGTTCACAAATACATTAGAAACGTCAGCCAATACGCATATTCACACAAATATTTCGATGGCCTCGCGGGAATCCCTTATTACTACAGAAGGCCGCGAATCTTCGACCACAACCCAAAGCTTGACGGAAAAACCCCAACCAAAGCAAATACGATCACTTGGAAAAAAATCCCAGTCGAAGTACACAAGTGTTACAAATCAACAGCGACCGGAGGTATTACAAAAGGACAAGGTAAGAATTTCATTTACACTCCTATTTTTGCCTTTCCGCTTCTTGCTATCATTTTGTGCATATCTTATTGGTTATGGTATTTTACCGATAGTGAAACCGTTACTAAGAATGATGAAAAGCCCAATGCAGAAATTGTGGAAGGTGTTAAAAAGGGTTCTAGTGTTACTGGCCCTAATGCTTCTATTCAGATTTCTAATGTTAACCCTGATTTTGTAGAATTACCTTATGGTGCAACTGATATTTTCGTCACTGGTATACAGATAGTAAAACGAACTGATAGAACTCATAGGGAGTATATTTTTGAGTTTATTACTGAAAAGTTTGGGGTTTTTAGTATTGATTCTTATGAACTTGCAAGCATGGGTTTTACTATTCAATATTTTAGTTCTTGTAATGTTCTTATAAAAAATAAAGAAATATCTTATAGGGCACTATGTAGCCCTAATCCTTACGACCAACCAAAACCTGAATCTAATCAAAACTCTTTAGAGGTTGATACATTATTCACATCGTTATAATAAAAATAAGCCGCCAAGCGAAGCCTGAGCGTAGCGGCTTAGTTTATTAATAGCCTTATAATATTTGTGGTTACGTAATAATTTAGTGCAATTATTACGTACCACTGGATAGCTTACCTTAGGAACTTATGAAACTTGTTTCATGAAAGGCCACAAACTAATGCTATTATTCCCAAAATGCTCGCTGGCCGAATCCAAGCGAAGCGCAAACCAGCTATTTAGTCTCTCAAAACCCGCGCTTGCGCCATTGATAAACCAATACGGAATTTCGAGTAATGATAATGCCAAGAAAAACACCCCTCCCCCCATATACTAATAGGGGGGGAGCGAAAATTAACACCTATGCCGATTTTGCATTGAGATTTTTTTAAAAGGAGTAAAAATCACAATGTTTAAATCAGAATTTCATAAACAGTTTCTTTCTCTATTTGGCTATGATTATGCAAAAGGTGCTAAAGAACTCGGTGTAAGTGAAAGACAAGTAAGGCGCTATTTAAAAGCGGGTAAAGCTAGTAAACCTGTAGAAATGTTGACTGCAATTATTTATCGGGGTTATTTACCAGCTACTGGAGCATGGGCAGACTGTAAAATTTCCGTATATGATCATACAATGAGTACACCTTGGGGTAAGGTCAACCCTTCTGATGTTCAGTTAGTTCAACGATACAAATGGTCTGCTAGAAAATCAGAATCTATGTACAAAGCTCTTAAGCAAAACCATAAAACTCAAGATTTATACTTATCCGACTTACAAGACCAATTACTTAATATAATTGGTGAAATTTCTCAAAGGACAGGAAGCTAAATATGGAAATTAATTATATAAAACTTTATTTATCACTAACTTTTGCTGGTTTAACAATCCTTGGTGCTGATGAGGCAATTGGCTTATATAAATTAAAAGTTGCCTCTGATGCTATGGCTGAATCAATGAAACAGGTGAAATTTGAAAGGAAAAGAGCGGAAATTAAACTACAAACAGAAGCTCTTAAAATAAAAAATGAAGCTCATCATATGATGAAAATTAACAATCAAAAGCGAAATTCTATTAATAATGCAAGAAAAACTAATGACGAAGTTTGCCGTTTTTGGTCTAAAGAATATAGCGAAGTTCAATCTGATAGGAATAAAATGATGATGGATAATGCTTGTGAACGTGCAAGAAAAGACTGACTATCTGTCAAAGCTGACAACCAACTTAAACTATTAATATAAAAGGGCTTTTCGCCCTTTTTTTATTAACTACATACCGTAATTTATGGACTTTCAAATATCTTAAATATAAGAATCATACCGACAGGCATTTATGCTTTATCACAAATTGAACATATATCAGGTTCTTTATCTATTTCAGCTTAAGTTCCATTTTCTAAGTTTATTCTTAAACTCATTTTACATGCCTTTTATAAAGTTATATTTAACTTCAATTTAGTATCAAACGCTTCAGCCAATTTTTCGGTTTCACTAAAAACGGTATTCCAATATTTAATGCGTGTATCGGCATCGAGATCGGTAAAGTCATTCCTGTCTGGAATTTTTCCGTAAGGTAAGCTTGCTATAAATTCTTTTGATGGGGTGATCATCACTACATTATCGTAATTAAGAGGTGACACTTTGCGTTTTAAGTTTTTATCGAACCACCCTGCTTTTGGCTCGCTATTAAAATGCGGATATAAAATAAGTCCTGGATTATTAATTTTTAAATCAAAGTGGTAATCAATTATTCCGCCATCGCGATATATTCCTTGCGGCGAGCCTGCAATATTTTTTATGCCTTGCATAACAAGTGGTATAGAGCCCGATGCAAGTAATGCGTCTTTTAAATTATTTTGAGTAAGCGCTATGTTTTGCGTTTTAAAATTGTAGCTGTCGGTAATTGATAAGTCACTTGTTGCTGGGCCAAATATAAAACGCTCATACTGCGAGCCTAATAATTTTCGGTTAACGCGGTTTAACATATAACTTTTTGATAAACCCATTAACTGTATTAGTTTATTTTCGCTGGCAATAAAGCCATTTGATTTTGCTACTATAAAGTGCGCTTTAAATATTGGGTTATTTATAATTTCGGTGACGCCGTTATCGCCAAAAACATCTTCAAGTAATGCGCGCGCTTTTATTGTGATTTCACTTGGTGTTGGTTTATTACTTGAGTATCGGGTTTGCGAATACGATTTTGCTAAGCGCTCAATCGCAGCAACAGGATCGTTTTGTGCAAAACACGCAGAGCGAAAAGCGCCAGCAGATGAGCCAATTAAATTAAGTGGTTGGGTACGATTTTTAAAAAATTCACCAAAAATATATTTATCTAAGCCAAATAAAGTAAACCATTTAGGGCCGCCACTTGCACCTAAAAAAGAGGTGAAAAGTTCAGGTTTAAAGCCCTGTTCGTTAATAATTTTAGCCGCTGTTTTCCCTGCGTGAATCTCGATCATCTAAAAAATTGTGCCTTTTATTTTGGTTGCTTTAGTTATTTTCATAACACTGAAAATGAATATTTATGCAAAATAAAAAGCGGCTTTATGTTGCCATAAAACCGCTTTTTATAGTTAAGTATGCTGAGTTAGTCCCAAATGCCGTCTTCGCATTTACCCTGTACTTTTACATCTTTTACTTTAAATTCGGGCTCTAAACCTTTGTCTCTTTGTGCGTGGTAATCGCTCGTGACAGACAAAATAGTCGGCGTTAACAGTATAATAGCGATAACGTTAACCACTGTCATTAACCCTAAGGCAATATCGGCTAAATCCCAGACTTCTTTTAAGGTCGCCGATGCGCCCCACAACATCATTGATAAATAAAGCAAAGTGTAAATGCCGCGCCCTACTTTGTTGTCGAGCTTAAATAAGTGCAAGTTGCTCTCTGCATAGGCGTAGTTTGCCACCACCGATGTAAAAGCAAATAAGGTAATAGCGGCTGCTACAAAATAAACACCACCTTGTGCTAAATGAGCGGTCATCGCGCTTTGTGTTAAACGAATGCCTTCCATTTCGCCGCTTATGTCTATATCAGCCAATAAAATGATCACAGCGGTACAGCTACACAGTACTATTGTATCAAAAAATACGCCTAGCATTTGTATGTAACCTTGCGTTACTGGGTGATTAGGAATTGGGCTGGCACTTGCTGATGCATGCGGAACACTACCTGCACCGGCCTCATTAGAATATAAACCACGTTGAATACCGTTTTTAATGGCAGCGCCCATTGCACCCGCTCCGGCTTCTTGTAAACCAAACGCCGATAAAAATATATCTTTAAGCATGGCGGGTACTTGCGTGAAATTTATAATCGTAATAATAACGGCGGCAAGTACAAACACAATGCCCATTATTGGCACAACACGTTCTGCAAATCTGGCAATTGCCTTAAAGCCACCGAGTATAATTGAGCCGGCTAGTACGGTAATAACCAGGCCTGAATAAAATGTAGGAACTTCAAACGCGTAATTAAGTGCGTCGGTAATTGTGTTAGTTTGCATTGCGCTAAACGTAAAGCCGTAACCTAAAAATAAACATGCGGCAAACACAATTGCGAATGCTCGGCTACCCAAACCTTGCTGAATATAATACGCAGGACCCCCTCTAAACTCGCCGCTACTATCGCGCACTTTATATACTTGCCCAAGTACGCTTTCAGCAAAGCCTGTAGCCATACCCAATATGGCTATTACCCACATCCAAAATATAGCGCCGCTGCCGCCAAGTGAAATTGCCACTGCCACACCGGCTAAATTTCCGGTACCTACTCGTGCACAAAGTCCTGTACACAATGCTTGGAATGATGAAATGTCGTCTTTTTTACATTTGCTGCTGCCTTTTAAAAGGCTAAACATATGTTTAAATTTAAGTATTTGAATTGCTTTTAGTCGTACCGAAAACCATATACCTGTAAACAAAAGTATATAAATAAGTACCTGACCTTCTCCCCATAAAAGGTTGTTTACACTTTTGACGACGGTATCGAACATTACTAATCCCTTTTTATTTTATACTTTTACTTTATGTTAGCACCGACTTTAAACTCTGCATGTAGCGCTACTCAACTTTAAAACTCCGGCAGCTCATTATGCGTTAAACATAATAGTGTTTAAGTTTGGCTTTACCCGATAGTGAAGTGTGTATTGGTGTTTAATAATCTGTAAGTAAGCACATTCAACATTGAATTTTATTTCTATAAATATGAATAATAAATCACAATTACACTTTATATTGATTAGTTAAAAAATCAATAATATCTTTTTAAGATTCAGTATTTTATTTTGCGCATAGGTGCGGGATGCAATAGTTTTTATTTTGATGCAGTAAGGTTTATATGAGGCGTAATGAGGATTAAGAATGGCAAAAAAATAGCGCATAAAGTTATGCGCTTTTTTGTAATTATATTTAATTAGTTATAGCTGTATTGTGTAGCTGCACTGTAATGGTTGTTGCTGTTAATCTGTAAATTTTGCATTGCTAAGTATGAGCGACCGGCATCTAAGCCTAATTTATGATCAAAACGTAAATCATTATTCGAACTACCTAATAATTTGCTATGCAGTTTTTCGTCTGCAAAAATTTGTATTATTTCTACATCACTTGGTGGGTTTGCAATAAACTCAAGCTCGTCTAAATACGCTTTCTCGTGCTGTATTAAGTAGTCCAATGTTTTTGGACAATAGCCTGATGCTATAGCAAATGATCTTAGCTTTTGTACCCATGCAGATTGCGCTTGAAAATTAGCGTCAACCGTTCTTATTACAACAATTTTACGAGCCCCTCGGTTGTAAGCTTCACGCACTGGTAATGGAGCGGCTAAACCGCCGTCTAGGTAAAAATCGCTCTGTACTTGCTCTTCAGCAAGGTGTATTTCGTTAGCTGCTTTTGCGTTTAACCAAGGGGTTAACTTTACACCCTGTTTGTATAAAAACGGGAGTGCGCTAGAAGCCTTTAACAAATCACGCCATTGGCCACTCTCACCTGTTGGCGATAAGTAATATGCTTTTCTGTCTCGTGCGTTTGTTGCTGTTATAAGTAGTTCACGCTCACCTAAACTAGTTTTCGCTGTTTTGAAATCTATAGCTCTGTTTACTTCAGTGGTTTTGTCAAAGTACCAATCTAAATCAACTATGTGTTTACCCACTAATCCGCGACCAAGCTGAAAAAAACGTTTGTTACGCGAAAGCCCTCTAATCAGGCGCTTGGCATAGCCTTTTTGACGCGCTAAGTAACTAGTTAAGTTTTGCGAACCTGCTGAGGTGCCAATGAATAAATCGAATGGGTCATATTCTTGCTCTAACCACGCATCAAGTACGCCAGCTGTGAAGATCCCTCGCTGCCCGCCACCTTCAGCAATCAGTGCAACTTTTGGTTGCGCTGTTTTGTTAACTGAATTAGCTGTTGCGCTATTTAGAGACTTCACGGTGAACCTACCTTTATTTAATGATGTTTGGTTTAATGCATACATTATAAAAAATAAAAGTGATATCTTAAAATTGATTATTTAAATCAGTTCGATTGAAAAAACAGAACGATATATAAAGCAAAATATATACTAAAAATAGCAATCAAATTTACTTTGAATATTTAAATAACAAATACAGACATCACTTAAAGTTAATAAAATGAGTTAAAAAAGTTTAACTTTTGATGATGTCTGTATGTTAACAAGCCCAGAGTGTACGCTTGCTTAACTAACTATATTTTAGTGTTTTATTTCCATTAAAATTTCGAGTGCACGGTGGCGTTTTTCACTATCGAATACATCATTGGTAAATATAAACTCATCTACTTCTAGTTGTTTCGCTATCATCTCTAACTTGTGTTTAATACTTACATGTCCGCCTACTACGCTTAGACTTAAAAAGTTCTCTACATGAGCGCGTTCTTGTTCGCTCCACAACCCATCCATGCTTTCAACAGGTGGTTTTAGCCACAGCTCGTTACCACGTATGAGTGCGAGCACACGTTGTTTAGAAGTAGTCGACAAGTATTGCGCTTCATCGTCGGTGTCTGCTGCCACTAAAGGCAGTGCAAGCATTACGTATGGCTTATCAAGTACGCTTGATGCCTTAAATTCGCGCTTATACAACGCTATTGCATCGTGCACAAAACGCGGTGCAAAATGCCCTGCAAATACATACGGTAGCCCTTTTTGCGCCGCTAACTGCGCGCTAAATAAACTCGAGCCTAATAACCAAATAGGAACGTTTGTGTTCTCACCCGGTATAGCACGTATAGGGTGCGTACCGTTATATGGGCCAAGTAAAGTTTGCAGCTCAGTTACTTCTCCCGGGAAGTTTTCTGCGCGGCTCATATCGTTATTTAGTGCACGACTCGTTACTTGGTCACTGCCGGGGGCACGCCCTAGTCCTAAATCTATTCGCCCTGGATATAAGCTCTCTAACGTACCAAATTGTTCAGCAACAACTAATGGGGAGTGGTTTGGCAGCATAATACCGCCCGATCCAACGCGTATCTTTTTGGTATTACCTGCAATGTGGCCAACCAAAATAGAAGTGGCAGCGCAAATTATACCAGGCATATTATGATGCTCAGCAAGCCAAAAACGGTTAAAGCCAAGTTCATCTGCACGTTGGGCGTATTTAGTACTTTTATGAAGAGTGTTAGTAACGCTGTCCCCTTTGATCATGGGGGCAAGTTCTAATAACGAAAAAGGAATGGAATTTAACAAAATAGCAGCTCCTAAAAATGCATGCTAATAATGAATTACATCATTAGCATAAAACACTTAAATGGGTCTGCTATTAGGTCAATTCAAGTTACGCAGAGGTATTAAAGCAAAATAGGTATATGTTATTTTGCTCTAAGGTATTCAGGCAAGCTGTGCATCACGTTGGCGCTGCTTTTTATAGCCTTCTGAGTCTACGCCTTTTTTCCAATAACCTGAGGAAACAATATTACTGCGCGGTATATTAAATTGCTCTGTTAGCAGTGTTTTTGCCCTACGTACAAGCCCAGCTTCCAATGCCATAAATACAATGGGAGGCTCTGCTGTAATGTGCAAATTTTGAAGCGCGCTAAGTAGCGCTTCGTCAGCGTTGTCGGTAACAAGCCAATTAACATCGCGGCTTGTTTCTAAATCAATAATGTCTTTTTCGGTGGGTACATGTACAAAAGCATCAATTTTTGAAGTTAAAGGTAATTGCTGCGCATACCCTTTTATTGCATTTACCGATGTTAAATCGCCTAGTAATACATAATGCGAATGCTCATAATTATCTAGCTTTTTAGGGCCTGGTCCTGCAATACCTAGCTCGTCGCCTACTTTTGCAATTTTAGCCCAGTCAGTTGCAGGGCCTTGGTGCATATTTATAACAAAATCAAGCGTTAGCGCGCCTGTTTGTGCATCTACATGCCTTATTGTATATGACCGTATACAGGCTGTTTTTAAGTTAAAATCTGCTTCACCATTTTTTGGGATCAGTACTTTTACATAGTTACCAATGTGCTGTGAGGTTAAGTCTTTAAAATCATCAGAGCCTACAATAATACGCTGTAGGTGGGGTGTGATTTGCTGTGTACTTAATACGTTGGCTTTGCGAACTTGTTTACTCATGTATTACCTCGTTTTACAAAACTTAGACTTTAATTCCAACCTGCTATAAAAAGCAGGTATTGCACAACGCCCCATTGGTTGATAAAATCAACTATAGCAAATTAATTGACTTTGTCAACTATATTGAGAGTTCTATGAATACACCTTTATCAAATACGCTGTTTGAACTAATGCAAAATTACCGTGTCACAATTCGTGAAGCAATTAACGCAGGCGAACTTGGTATTAATGCTATGCACGTACGCTGCATACATATTATCGCGAACGTAAATAACTGTACGGCTAACGATATAGTTACTAAAACACAGCGCGACAAAGCGCAAATCGCACGTTTAATTAAAGATCTTATTGGCTTAAATTTAATTAATAAACAGGCGAGTGAGCACGATAAACGCTGCTTTATTTTGTCGCTCACAGAGCAAGGTAAAGTTCTTTTTGATAAGTTATTAGCCTCAGAGCAGAAAATAAATAATCAAATGTGTAAAAACTTAAACCCTCAACAAATCAAAGACTTTTTAGATACCGCACAACAAATGATCAAAAACATGGATTGATCAGCCATACATTCTTGGCATAACTTACACAAAACGCATATACTGTACACTTATACAGTATATGCGTTTCAGGTTGTGTTATGTTTGTCATTCCCATTTATATAGAAGCAGGCGTGTGTGGTTTTGAATCCCCCGCAGCGCAGTACACCGAGCTAGGTGTAACCCTTGATGAGCTTTTAATAAAGCATCCAGATGCTACGTTTATTGGTATTGCATCGGGTAACTCTATGCAAGAAGTCGGAATTTTTGAAGGGGACTTATTAGTTATCGACCGTGCAGAGCCTGCAGAAAATGGTGACGTTATTGTTGCTAACTTAAATGGTCTTTTTGTATGCAAACTACTTGATAAAACCAATGCACGGCTGCTTTCAGCTTCTTCTTTACATAAGCCTGTACAACTAACCTCTGCAGACGAGTTTCAGCTAGAAGGCGTAGTAACGCTATCAATAAGAATGCACAGGCAAAGCCCAGAGTTACTAAAATGTATGCCTTAGTTGATGCTGTGTCATTTTATGCCAGTGCCGAAAAAGTATTTGACCCTGCTATTCGATCCAAACCCGTGGTTGTACTTACCAATAACGATGGCTGTGTATGCGCTATTTGCCCTATTGCTCGGCGCTTAAATATTCCTAAATTTGGCCCGTACTTTAAAGTTAAGCATTTACTTGAGCAAAACAACGTTGTTATTCGCTCTAGCAATTACGAGCTTTATGCTGATTTAAGCGACAAGATGATGAATATTATTGGCCGCTTTTGCGATACACAACACATATACAGTATTGATGAATCGTTTTTGCACTTTAATGGATACACATCATTAATTAAAGACTGGCATGAATACGGCCATACAATAAGGCGCACAGTATGGCGCGAAACAAAGCTTCCTGTGGGTGTTGGTTTTGGCCCGACCCCTACTTTAGCAAAAGCCGCTAACCACGCAGCTAAAAAGCTCAGTGGTTTTAATGGTGTAGCAGTAATAAATAGCGAGCAAACTCGCCAAGCTATTTTACAAAGAATGAGCTGCGAAGATGTGTGGGGCATAGGCCGTCGATTAGCTAAAAAGCTTAAAATAATGAATATACACACCGCTTGGGACCTTGCTCAGCAAAACCCTAAAACTATGCGCCGTGCATTTAGTGTGGTGGTTGAGCGCACGGTAAGCGAGCTTAATGGCGTAACGTGTTTAAATTGGGACGATGTACGACAAGACAAGCGCGAGATATTTTCGACCCGTAGCTTTGGTGAGCGGATATGTGAGCCAACCGCGCTTAAAACAGCCCTTATTAATCATGTAACTACAGTGGCTAATAAACTACGCGCCCAGCGTTCGCTCACTCATCAGCTTTATATTTTTGCAGCCAGCGGCGCACACGAAAATAGATATTATAAAAAGTCATTTGTTTATAAATTTGCCAGCCCCACTAACGACACCTGCGTGATGGCTAATGCTGTATCTGAGGTATTTAATCAAATTTATCAACCGGGAGTTCGATTTTATAAGTGTGGTGTGGGCGCGGTGGAGTTAACGTCGGTGCAGTTTCAGCAAAGTGACTTATTTAGTAAAAGCCCTGATAACCCAAAGCTCATGCAATGCCTAGACACAATCAATAATCGATATGGAAAAGGGATGCTCAACCTTGCAAGCAGTAAATTAAATGACCGATGGCACATGAACCGTGATTTTTTATCGCCGCAGTACACTACGCGTTGGCGCGATATCCCTAAAATATACTGCGAATGATTTACTACTTACTAGATGCTTTATTTGCTCTCGTCTGCTTTTTTAAATGTGCACTCTACACTAGGTTCGCTTAATGTGTATTTTAGTGTGTTATCAGCTAAGAATTTGATACTTTGACTGATTGTTTTTTCGTTTGCAGGGTTTTCACAACGGCTCATTCTTAAACCGTTTTCAAGGCCATCACTTTTATATTTAAGCGTACTGGTTATAAAACAAAAGTTTGGTTTTTTAATAGTGCGAGTACCATTGTGGAGCGATCCAAATACAATTTGTTCTCCAAGTTTAAAACCTGCACTTAAATCACTTTCGTCTGTCAAACTCAAATCGCTATTAACGCATAACCCTGAATTGGTCGACACAACTTCGTATGCCCCCAGTTTTGACTTTAAAAACGGTATAAATCGTGTTTTATTACTCGGCTCAGAAAAAGCATTTGCACTTGTAAAAGCGACAGTTAATAAAGCGAGTGTTAAATATTTCATTTCGTGGGTGTATCCTCGTGAGTCAGCGTGTTAAATAATAGCAAAATGCCTAATCACTTAGCTTTTATAACTTTTAACAACTATAACAGAGATTTACTATAAAAGGAGAGAAGTCGTATTACAGGAGCGAGCGCGTGAGTAGGACGCGGAAGCTTTGCTCGGTTTTTACTTATTCTTACTAGAATAACCCAGGAGCAGTTGTCGAGCCCACTAGTTTACAAATTTCGCGCCGCGATTAAATCCTTCTTGGATCGAACAAATTCAACCACCAAAGGTAAACATGCCCTAGATACTCATTACAAACCATTTTGTTGTTAAGCACTTTATCTAATACGTACTTAAACAACAAAACGATTTATACCAATGCGCTTAATTGTAAGGGTCAATTGAACTCATTAGATTGTTTAACTAGTTATACGAATTGGTATTTATTTTATTGCCAGTACTTTGCAAATAATAAAGGGTAGCTTTGCTTTAAAAACTTAGGTTTGTCTTTAAAACGTTTACCTTTGGGTTCATCACTGCCAGATGGGATAAACGGCAATTCGTCTTCGTTACGTTCTTCAAATAATAAACCGGCTATTAAGTCATACTCATCAATGTACGGATAAGGCTGCTCGTTTAAGTAATAAACGGGTGTACACTGCGCTATCGAATCAGCATTTTCTAAGGCGTTTTCGAAAACTGTTTTACCGCGCGAAATTAACCAACATCTAAATTCGCTAAAGCCATAATCGTCGTTACATCCAGCCATCACAAAGGCGGCACCAAATAAATCCCAGGTAAAACACTTGCGCATATGTATGCCAAAATGCTTATCAAAATCAATAAGGTGTTGATCGCTTAAATCATTAAGTTTAGTTTTTAGGTTATCGCTCACACTTTGCGGATCGAGCCCTAAATCAGGCGTTGTTACTAATTCCCAAAAAGCCTGTTCTGTTAACGCTGCCATTATAAAATCTCTTTTACTCGGCCAACTTGACCATCTTCTAAACGTACTTTAATGCCGTGTGGGTGATTTGGTGATTTTGTTAAAAGGCGCTCAACAACACCCTCAGTTAATGTGCCGCTGCGTTGATCTTCTTTTAATACAATATTTACTGTGGTACCTGGTGAAATTTGCGAACGCGTAGGAACAGCCATAATTTAAACCCTAAAAATAATTTATCTAATTATAACGTCCATGTGCTATCAAACCAACAAAAGCTCTGTTAATTGGCGGAAAATGAAATATGTGCTGGTTTTGCGTTCAACTTAATAACTGCTAACTCGTTAAGTATAATAGCTGTTAATTCGTCAAGTTGCGGTTTTGCATCTTCAAGGGCTATCTCATCATTAAAGTAGCACTTTACTTTTAACGTGTTTGCTTCGTTATTTAAATCAATTGTATGTGTTAAGTAATCAAATCCTGTAACTGTTTCTTTTATAGCTTCGCATGCATTAGTAAGTGCTAAACGAATTTGTTTATCACGTTGTTTTTGAGTTTTAGTCATAAATATAAAGGTTACTTACTTAGTTTGGGCTTGTTGCTGTTTTTTAAACTCTTCGTAGTTAGAGTCTTGTTTATCTAGGCATTCGTAATATTCTTTGTCGGCTTTATAGTTACATTCATCAAGGCGCGCCGATTGAACTTCATGAAAACGCGCGTCAGAGCTGCAACCAGCTAAAACACATAATCCAACAATAAGTAATGCGCTACTTTTTAGTTTATTGATAAACATTAAATTTCCTTACACTTTCTATATCGAAAAAGCGTTAAATTATTACAATATTATTGTATATTAGCGCCATAAAATCTTAATCTCCAAAGGATCTATTTCTATGATGTCGCAGTTACAAAAGTTGTTTCAGCGTATAGATAAAAGCAAGATATTTCAATCATTTGTTATAGCTGTAATTATTGTTTCTGCCCTAACAGTAGGTGCACACACTTACTCACTACATCCTACCGTAGAGCTTGCTCTAAATTGGATGGATGTTGGCATTACCGCATTCTTTTTAATTGAACTAGTAATCCGCTTTATTGCAAGTAAAGGCATAAAACACTTTTTTTCTAAAGGATGGAACATATTCGACACCATCATAGTTTTGGGCAGTTTATATCCTGCTGCCGGCTCTACTATGTTAATTGCTCGTTTACTGCGCATATTTAGAGTGCTGCGATTGGTATCGATGATCCCAGAGCTGCGCTTATTAGTTAACTCATTGCTTAAAGCCATCCCACAAATGGGTTATATAGCCCTATTAATGTTTGTTATCTTTTATATATACGCTGCAATGGGCAGCATGATGTTTGCCGAAATAAACCCCGTACTTTGGCAAGACGTTTCAATCTCTATGCTAACCCTATTTAGGGTGGCAACGTTTGAAGATTGGACCGACATAATGTACGAAACAATGGCAGTGTACGAACTAAGCTGGATTTATTACCTTACGTTTATATTTCTAACCGCATTTGTCTTTTTGAATATGATGGTAGGTGCCATTTTAGAAGTTATGAGTGAGGAGCACCGCAAAGCGCGAGAAGAGCTCGCAGATGATAGCTCATTACCTGCAACGCAAGGGCAAGTAAACGAACTACAATCCCAAATTGCTGAGCTTAAAGAGCTATTGAGTAACCACAAAAACTAATCTGATAAGAGTACTAAAGCACCCACTTAAAGTTTAAAAAGTGGGTGCAGATTGGGCATTCAACTGAAACATGCGTTACCAAAGTGCTTTAATTCCCTCGTTATCAGGTTTGTTATCCGTATCTTCAAAAGAAATAACGTTATCTACCTTCATTTTAAACGCATCAAAAAAAGCATTTTTTAAAACCGAAGTAACTGCTTGGAAAGTCGAAACATCCGCATTGTCTAATTGCCCTTCTATAGGAATGCGTGCAGCAACAAGTTTAGACTCATCGTTTTCGAGGATAGAGCCTAGTAAATCAACACTTCCTTCAAATATGGCTGTAAATATGCCGTCGTCATCTTTTTCAATATCTTCGCGCCACGAAAAAACACGCAAGTTTTGAACGCCCGCTTTAACATAACCATTTAAGTTATTATCTTTAGCCACAAGTTCCATAGCGCCATCAATGCCTCCCGCTTCAATATCAAATGGTGTATACACTTTAAATACAGTGTCTAAATTTTTAACTGAAAAACGTTGTACCTCTGCGTTAAAGTCAAAATTAGCTTGCTTGCTAAAAGGGTCTAATTTGCCATTAAGCTTTAATGCTGCCTCCCCCATTAACGCACCTTCTACGTTTAAAGTAGTCACAAGTGTTTTTGATAGGTTTTGCGCATTCGTTATGTTTTCAATTCTGGCATTGATATTTGATATAAAGGTGGGGTTTTCACCGCTATTCGTTGAGTTAACTAAAGTTAACTTACCTTGCTCAATTGTTAAGGTATCAATTGAGAACAGTACCAAATTATTAGCGAGCCCTACCCAGGTAGTTTCGTCTTTTACTTGTTTATTTTGCTCAGAAGCATTGGGATCTTTATCGTAAATAACTATTTCAGGACGCGTAAAGGCCATGTTTGTTACTAAATTGCCCTTTAAAAGGGCTGACCACGCAAGTGAAAAATCAAGAGTTTGAATGCTCAATAAAGGCTTTGGAGCTGAGGTTGCATCAACAGCGTAAATTTCAACGTCGTCAATTGCGTAGGCACCGCGATATAAAAACAAATCTACATCACCAACATGCCCAGTAACACCTTGTGTATGTTTTAACTGATAATTTACGTAGTATTGAACTACATAAGGCGCGGCTATTCTGGCAATAATAAGGATTAATAAAATAACCGCTAATGACTTAAACCATTTGCTATGAAATACATTAGAAACCGAGCTCATTATAATTTCCTTTACCTAATACTTTCAAATGAGCATTTTAAACATGTAAAAATTACGTAAAGTTGTAATAACGCTACGTATACCGCATTTAAAATACATCGTTAATAGCCTAACAGTAATTAAAGTGGCTAACTTAAGTATTAAAAGCAAAGGTTATACCAATTTAAATAAAACAATGACTATGCAGACTAAAAAGTACGAGAAGGGAAATGTACTGCGATAGTAAAAATGCGTTAAAGATTTAAAAACTCTCTTAAATTGAATATATTAAATATGAATTGCTGCAAAAATCTGATTTATATAGCAATGCTTAACTAAATATAAAGCTTTAATTTATCAGTGCTAATGCTTGATCAAATCTGACTGGTTTACTGAATACAAAGCCTTGGTATTTATCAACTTTTAATGTTTTTAATAATGTTAGCTGAGCTGTGTTTTCTACGCCTTCCGCTATTACTTGGCAACCAATCATATGAGACATATTAGTTACCGCAGATACGATACTTTTATCCTTTGAGCATTCACAAATATTATCAATGTAAGATTTATCTATTTTAATATAATCAACTGATAGTTCTTTTAAAACCGATATAGAAGAAAACCCTGTACCAAAGTCATCAATCGAAATACGTACACCGGTATTCTTTATTCCCGTAATAACTTTTGACAAATACGGTAAATTTTTAATCATGACTGTTTCTGTTATTTCTAAATGGACATTGTATGGTTTGACTGCGTATCTGTTTAAAAGCCCAACTAAAAAATCTAAAAAGTTATGGTTTTCTAGTTGCAACACAGACACATTAATCGACAGTCCAATATTACTATTTACAGCGTTTAATTTACTTAAGCTAGAAATAGCTTGCTCAAGTGCAAATTCACCTAATATATTGATTTTTCCATATCGCTCTGCAATATCTATAAATTCTGTAGAGGGGATAAATTCATCTTTAAATTGCCAACGAAGTAGTACTTCAAACGTCGTTATTTCATTTGTAGTTATATCAACAATAGGTTGATAGCACAGATGAAAATCACCTTTTTCTACGCACTCTTTAATTGAGCTACGAAGTACTTCTTCTCTTTTAAGCGATTCATGCATTCGCTCGTCAAATACCGATATTTCATTGCGACTTTTCTTGCCTTCATACATAGCAACGTCAGCGTATTTTATTGCTTTTTCAAGAACAAAATTTTCGCGCGTAAAATACAGCCCAACCTTAAAAGAGGGATTTACTTGATAGCTATCCATACTCACTGTTTTTGTTAAGGTTTTAACTAATCTAAAAACACAGTCAAAAAGCTCATCTTCGCTGTTATTACGAGAATAAAAAATAAACTCATCACCACCCCACCGACAAGCAATAAAGTCGCCTTGAGTTTGCGTTTCAACTAAGCGTTTACCTGTTTGGGCTAATACAAAGTCACCAAAATCATGGCCATATTTATCGTTGATGATTTTAAAGTCATCCATGTCTAAAAATAATACGGCTTTAATATCATTGTTTTGATTGACTAAATCAAGCTCAACATTGGAAACAAAACTTCCCCTGTTAAACAGTTTAGTTAGATTATCTTTTTGCTCTAGAAGAATTATTTGATCGGTGCGAAGTTGTACTTCGTTTTCTAAATTTTCAATAAATTGATCTAGCTTAAGTTCATTATTAATTGATGATTTTACATCTTTTGCAGAACGTATAGCGGTAACAAAACACAAAATAAACCATAAAACGAGTCCTAAAATCCCTAATACATTCTCATCTTCAATAGGCTGTAAAAGTAATAAAATACTAAAAGGAACCAATAAACAGGTTATATACGACAATGATGAGCGAATATCAGAGGCTAAAACATTTACACCGCCACCAGCAAGGGAGCTAAAAACAACCAGAGATACAAACTTCTCCTGTATTTGCATGTTTTCATAAAACAAAATAGGAAAAGCCGCCCATGTTAAAGCCGTTAATAATAAACCTATAAAATATAGATGATATTTAAAAGCATGAGTGTTGTTAACAAATACATGGCTGGCTATTCGAAGTAATGAAATAAACGTTAGCGTAAAAAGCCAGTAAAGTTTTCCTTGAGAGGCGCTATGATTAATACTGCTAAAAATAAGAAAACAAGAAACAACCGTATTTATCGCAATTGCAGAGCTAAAATAAGATCTAACAAATGCTAATCGCTTATTGGCAAAATTATTTGTATAAGAGGTCATTAATGTTACTTGAATAGGCTGTTGCACAATGTAAACAGTTTACTTAAGTTCAATAATAAACAACAGTGAACATTCATAAAAAGTATTATTTAAGCCTCTTAAGCGGTTCTATAAGCCATTAAACTAAAAAGGGCTGGCAAATTGCCAACCCTTTTTGTTAATACTGATTATATATTACTCATCATCAACAATTATGCGTAGCATACGACGAAGTGGCTCTGCCGCTCCCCATAAAAGCTGATCGCCTACTGTAAATGCACTAATGTATTTTGGACCCATCGCTAATTTGCGAATACGACCAATAGGGATACTTAGAGTACCCGTTACTTTGACAGGCGTTAAATCAGTTGCACTAATATCCCGCTCATTTGGAATAACCTTAACCCACTCGTTGTGAGACGCTAAAATTTCTTCAATTTTTTCTACGCTAATATCTTCACGTAATTTAATGGTCATAGCTTGTGAATGACAACGCATAGCACCAATACGCACACATAAACCGTCAATAGGCACTGGCTGCTTAGAAGAACCTAAAATTTTGTTCGCTTCTACTTGCGCTTTCCATTCTTCTTTAGACTGACCGCTTGGCATTGGCACGTCAATCCAAGGGATCAAGCTACCCGCTAGTGGCACACCAAATTGGTCTTGTGGTAAATCACTCGACGCCATCGTTTCGCTTACTATTTTATCAATTTCTAAAATAGCAGAGCTTGGGTTATCTAGTTTATCTGCAACACTTGCATGAATAGCACCCATTTGTGCAATAAGCTCTTTCATATTTCGTGCACCGGCGCCCGACGCCGCTTGGTAAGTCATTGGGCTTACCCATTCAATTAGGTTTTGCTCAAATAAGCCACCTAAGGCAAGTAGCATTAACGATACTGTACAGTTACCGCCCACAAACGTTTTAACACCTTGCGCTAAGCCTTGTTCAATAACGTCTTTGTTTACAGGATCGAGTACAATTATGCTCTCATCACTCATTCGCAGTGCAGAGGCTGCATCAATCCAGTAACCATCCCAACCCGATTCACGAAGTTTTGGATATACCGCATTGGTGTAATCACCGCCTTGGCAAGTAACAATAATGTCCATTTTTGCAAGCTCGTTAACATCACTTGCATCTAGTAATGGTTTTGCATCACCTGCTATATCAGGGCCTAGTTGACCCGCTTGTGAGGTTGTGAAAAAGGTGGTGTCGATAAGTGCAAAATCACTTTGCTGCTGCATACGTTCTAATAACACAGAGCCAACCATGCCTCGCCAACCGACTAATCCTACTTTTTTCATTGTTTGTTCCACTGTTTGATTCATAAAAGATGCCTTAATACATTAAAAATTAAAATTCATTGCGTGAGATTTAATTTTTATTAACGTCAAAATAACACCACCAGCGCGCTAAAACTAGTGAATAAAGTAGAACTCAAATTTTTTTCATAGTGTAAAAAATGCAAAGGCATGCAGTGCTTATTTTAAACTTTAATAAAAGCTTAACCTTGTTGAAACTTATATTTACCACGCTTAATAGACACATTGAATAAAGATGTTTTGTGTAATTCTACATTTAACTAAAGGAAAAGATAATGAAGACATTCACTCTTGCTCTACTTACTTTAAGTTCAGTATCACTTAATGTATTTGCAGATACTACGCTTTCAGCAAGCACAGTAACGCTAAAAGAAAATGAAAAAGTATCCTTTGAGCGCGCAGAAATAAATATGGAACAGCAACAAGGCATATTGGTAAATACTGCAACAACCTATTACGCACCAAAGGTTTGGATAAATGGGCGCTTAGAGCTGTTTTTTGTGGGTTCTACAAATGGAAATCAATTTTGTGAAGAGCGTGGTCACAATCAAGAAATTTCTGGAAGCACAATTACCTGCGGAGAGGATGAAAGCGCTTATGGTAACTTTGATTGGTATAACCAATTATGGACAATGAAAAGCACTGGTAGTAAAAACCAATGCTATCAACTTTATGCAACTATAAAGTGTCAGTAGTATATAAAATTGTAGCCCTATACTAATTATGGGGCTACAAACAATTTAGTACATTAGATGCGATGAACTGATCCTATATAGTCAGTAACGCTATCACTACAACTGCGCGCATCATCACCATTAAACTCCTCAAGTATATAAATTTTTACAGGCGTTTCTAAACTTTTTGCTTCAGCAAGCTTTTCTAAGATCTGGCCAAATTGAGTGTCTTGATAAGCTAAAGTTAACTTGTCATTAGCCATGTGAGTAATACTATTAGTTGTTTTCACAATTACCTGAGAATGATTTAGCTGGATATCATCAACAATAACAGAACATGATCTTGCAGCTAGAGCATCATTCGCAAAACCAAAAGAACCAACTATAACAACTGAGCTAATAACCTTTCTTATTAAATTCATGGATATTATTCCTTTTAAAATAAAATTATAAAACTTAATTACAGCCTGTTAAATATAAACAACAATTATGTGTTATTTGTTAAAGAGTTATTAAAGTTAAATGATTTAGAGAGAGTGTGTGTATGAAGTGAATAATGTTTAAGTTAAAAGAGATATAAAAACATCATTTATATAATCAATATTAAACTATAACTGCGTTTAAAACTGAGGTAGTAAAAAGCCCTACATATGGCAGGGCTAGGTTGTAACGGCTTATTTTAGTCGTTCAAGGGGTTTAAAACTCATAGCTAAAGCTTAAACTCAGCTCTCTAGGCGTTTCTTGAGAACGAATTAGCACATCATTTTGTTCTACTTCAAAGTTTTGTCCCAACATATTTTTCACTTTAAGTGTTAATGTAGTATTGAACGTTGGGTAGTAACTATAAACCATGTCTAACGAGTTTAAAGGTTGTTCGTAAGCGTCATCAAAATTGTTAACACCCGCAGCTAAAATACGGTCACCAAATACGTTATAAATAACTGAAGCTTGGTGCATGCCATCATGCGAATCGTAATTCAATTGTAAGTTGGCAACATACTTTGAGTGGCCAGTCATGCGTCGCTTTAGATTAGTAAGGTCAGCGCGCTGCTCTTGTGCAATTTCAACTTCTGAATCACTTACTGTTAAATTACCAGAAGTAAAAAAAGCACCTCCTAATAAATCACTATGCAACTCAGTTAACCATTCTGCTTCTATACCGTAAACATAGGCTGTATCTGCATTGTCAAACTGCAGCGTAAAACGGCCGTCACTTTCGGTTAATAATGCTTCGATTGGGTTATCTATATCTTTATAGAATGCGCCAACTGAGTAGTTATCACCATTGTCCATATAAAATTCGATACGTGCATCAAAGTTATCTAGGTAACTAGATTCTAAGAATGGATTACCAAGCGTTCGATAACCGGTCAACGGATCTTGGAATTGAACAGGGCTTAACTCACGCAAGTCAGGACGAACAACCGTGCTGCCATAGCCAAAACGAACCTGGTACGACTGCTGACTGTATGTCATGGATAATGAAGTAAAATACTCATCTTCCATCACACTTGCTTGTTTTATTGCATCTGCACTTAATTTATCTGCCAATAAAGCAGGATCGAATGCTGAGCGAGAAAAAGCGAGGGCAACTTGGCGGAAATCCTCGTAACGCACACCACCACTTAAACGCCAATCTTGAGCAAAAGTGATATCAAAAGAGCCATAATAAGCATCAATCATTTGCGCTGCTAAGTAATCATCGGCTGTAGG
The DNA here is from genome assembly GCF_011378845.1 of Pseudoalteromonas sp. Z9A4. NCBI lineage: Bacteria > Pseudomonadati > Pseudomonadota > Gammaproteobacteria > Alteromonadales > Pseudoalteromonadaceae > Pseudoalteromonas > Pseudoalteromonas sp. Z9A4. The sequence continues at coordinate 197,724 of NZ_WTLA01000003.1, read as the reverse complement.
TTCTTGAAACAATAACTCTAAATCCGTTGAATCGATCACAGCATCATTTGCAAAGAAACTACCAATTGACAGTGCTTCTTCTTCACTTTGTGCTAAATCTAAAGACTGTGTTTGGCTAAAACGATAGTTAAAAAAGTCTGTGCGGTAATCACGCGTTTTTTCAACAAAATAGCCGCCACCCGCGATTTCAACTTCGGCGTTCTCAAAGTAAAAAACTTTGTTAATATTAACGCCCCAGTTTTCTACATCGTCTTCTAGCTCAACAAATCGATACAAATAAGGGTTGCCACCTAAGCTACCATTATAAAAAGTACGTTGATATTCGCCATCGGCGTACTCATCACGCACCGTTACTTCAAGCTCGCCGGGTATACTCGTCGTCGCTGTTGAATCAGTGTATTGCCAATCTACACCGACACCTTCAAGAAAACTCCACTCTAAATTGTGCATTCCACGAAGTTGAAGTATTTCAAGTTCCCGTTCCTCAAAAGAGGTTAAGTGGCTTCGCTGTAATTGCCCAGCATCAATGCTTAATGACTTTGAAGGCTCTTGGTAAAGCGAAACAGAAGCTTCATCTTCAGTATCTCGTAGCATCATATAGGTAGCTGTTAAATCATGGCCGCCAATTTTATAACCTAAATTTAGAGAGCTATTTAATTTTATATTATGCTTGGTTGATACTTCTTTCTCTGTGGCAGAGTAACAAGTAAAATCATCTTTTGAACATTCAGATTCAGATGCGTCAACAGAAGAAAGTACTGCGCTAAACTTCTCTGCATTAGACCATTCATTTTCATAAGCAACTGATGCTAAGAAACCAAAAGATCCGTCTAGGCCAAATAAGTTATCAAATCGGTCGCCATAAACAGCTTTAATGCCTGCATCAGGGTTTAAGCTTTCTTTTTCTAAGCCAAAATCTCTTGGTAGTGCTTTTGATAAACTTTTATTTAAGTCTATTGCAGCTGCTTGACCAATATCAGCCCCCTGACGTCTTGACTCGACATCTCTTATATTTCTGTATGAGATATCAGACAAGCCATTGATATAGGTATTTAGCGCCGTTTTAACGGCTCCAGGTAATGCGCGTGTACCATCATCTTTACCTAACCAGTCGTCACTGCCGCCATTGTATGTGTAGCCTTCATCGTTTGTATCTTTATAGCTAGCACCAATCTCAACTTTAAATAAAGTATCACTTGGAATGCTTTTCGTCCTGATATTAACGTCACCACCACCAAAAGCCGCAGGCATATTAGGCGAATAGGCTTTTTGAACAGCTAAAGATTCAATAATACTTGATGGGAAAATATCAAGTGGAATTACATTTCGAGTCAGATCTGGGCTTGGAACAACCGCGCCATTTAAACGCACGCTTGAGTAACGCTCACCTAAACCGCGTACATAAATAAACTTATCGTTAACTAACGATAAGCCTGTAACACGGCGAAGTGCAGAAGCGGCATCGCTATCACCTGTTCTAGATATTTGCTCTGAACCCATTATATCAGCAACAAATGCCTGGTTTTTACGTTCATCAATTACGGCACTAGCACTGCCTTTAAGGCGTGTACCTGTTGCAACAACTTCTTCTATCGCTTCTTCATTGATTATTTCTTGTGCCTGTTCAGCAAAAGAATTAAATGAAGAAAAAAGGGAGAGCAGAGATAACGTTATTAGATTAGTTTTAAACTGCTTTTGATGTTTCATATTTATATCCTCTAAACCTAAAATTCCCTTAAAAAAGGCGCCAGAGCGCCTTATAATTAGAGCCGGTCTAGATTAATTACTAGCGCGTTGTAAAGATGCAGCTACAAAATCAGCCCATTCACTTGATTCACCTTCTTTAAGTGCACCAATGTAGCCTGCGTTAGTAAAGAAAGAGTCAACCTCACTCATGTCTTTAGCTGTTGTAGCTACCGCAGTACCTTGTGAATCTGTAATAGTTGCTGCAGTTGAAACACCATCAGCACCAAGCACATTTGCAAAATCAGCAAAACCAATCAGCTGGTTATTTTCGCCACCAGTAAACCAGGTATTGATATCAAAGCTTGCTAACGCGCCTGTTAAAGGAGTATTTACGTCTTCAAAATTCTTACCACACGCAAATATTGAACTCATAAATGCGATATCACCGTTGTTAGCATTGGCATGCACACCAGCATCTCCTGATTTATCTTTTTCATTATATAAATCAAAACAGCCAGCACCATCTACAGATGATGAGTTTACAAACAGCATATTAGCTAATTGCGCTTTACCCCATTCTTTCATTTCCATACCGGCACCAGTACGACGCCCTTCAGCACCTTGGTCACCAGTAGTAACAACGGTTGCATTAGCAATAGTTGGATTAGAAACAGTCGTTACTAAATCTTGTGCGTCTGCAGATAATGGATCAACTTTTGCGCCATCTGTTTCAAAACCATGATTTCCATATTCATTTGAACGGACAAGAATGTACTGTCCATAGCCTTTCCAACCCTCATCCCAGTCAATACCATCATCGCCTGTATCAGTAACAACGATGTGTTTAAGGTTAACACTACCACCAAAGAGCTCTATACCATCATCAAAACCATTATGTACATGGACATAATCAATTGTTGTGCCTGAGCCAACAGCATTTAGTGTTAAACCATTTAGCTCATCACCTTCAACACCAAATCCTGCATACTTAATAACAATATGCTTTAGAATACCGCTACTATCTTGCGGATCATTACCACCGTAATAAGATACAATACCTTCAGCTGAGTGGTTACACATGTCTTGTGCCGCAGCTGTTGCTGTACAACGAATAGAATGACCACGTCCATTTACCTGAACACCACCCCAATCCCCAATTTGAGCGGTGGTAGAATCATCACCATCAACTTCTTTAATGCTTGTGAAAATAATTGGCTTATCTACTTCACCAATTGCTTCAATATTTGCACCGCGAGCAATACGAATAAAACTCTCTGGCTTGGTAAACGCAATGGTAGCGCCTGCTTCAATAGACAATGTTGGGCCATTAACATCAATAGTGGCGCCAGTAGATGTGTCTACATCGTCACCAATAAATAAAGCACCTTCAAATACATGGGCACCGCCATCGTCTAGCGCAGGGATAACAAAAGAGCTTGTAATTTCTTTTGCATTACTTGCAAATGCTTGGCTGTATAAACAGTTAATGCCTTCTGCTTCACCCGTAAATGTAGCTCCATCTAATGTGTATGTGGCACAACTTATTGTATCGCCACCATTATCACCACCTGGGTTAGTCACTGAATTGTCTACACTGTTATCAACTGTAGTCGGTGTAACGTTAATATCACCACCGCCACAACCAGCCAATGTTATTGCTGTAGTCACTAAGCTGATTTTGAATAAGCCAGATAATTTCATTGTTCACTCCGTAAAAGTATTTAATTATTGTGTTAGCGCTTTAAGTAATAACTTAAGTCACTTTAAGGCACGATACTCATGCATTAAGGTCACTTGAGTTATCGAATACGAAGTACAATACGGGAGTGTTATGACAATGAAGTTACACTTTAATAAACATAAAATGACAATGTTAACTTTCATAAAATCAATTGGTTACTTTTTATAGCAACAAAAAAACCGCCATGAGGCGGTTTGGTATTGCGATTATGAAATGGCTTTATAATTCCTACTTATACGTTTGCAGGAATTAGTAAAATTTACAGTAACGCTGTTCTAAGTGTTTCTGCATGCACTTTCTCGCGCTTTACATATTTAATCCATTGCTGCGCTAAACGCTGTGATTTTTTATGTTTTTCTGCCTGTTCGAACGCTAAAATTGATGCATCAAAATTTTGTAAGTTGTACTGAGCCATACCCAAGGCAACAAATGCATTTGATTCAAAATCAAGTGAACCTTTATTAAGTGCTTTACGCGCTGCGTCGGCCGCTTCCTCGTATTGCTCAGTATTAACATATACTTCAGCTAAGCGTTGGTCATATTTACCACTGGGTGATAAATCGGCTGCTTTTACAAAGTATTTTATTGATTTTTCGTCTTCTTTTGCTTGGATCATCGCCTCTGCTACAAAGGCATAGTTTTTAGCGTTTTGCTCTGCAATCCCTTTTTCAATCGCATCGCTCATAACGTCTGCGGCTTTAAATGCTAAGCCGTTATATAAATACACTTGTGCTAATTGGCGTAAATCAGATTTAGAGGTTAAAAATCCTTGCTGATAAGCGGCTTCAATTACGGCTAACTGTTGTTTTTCTTGTCCTGTTTCGCCATACATACCCGATAACTGTACCCAATACTCAGGCTTGTTATAAAGTTTTACTAAGCGCTCAAGTACAGTAACTACTTTACCTGTTTGATTAAGTGAGTAGTACATGGCACGTTGTAGCACTAACCAATTCTCTTTAGGCGCTTTGCCTTCATTATCGCTCAGTGCAATAACCTGAGATATATACTTAAGCCCTTTCTCATAATCTTTTAACTGATAATACGTTTGGGCTCTTAACAAGTAATAAGCTTCTGTTTTAGGCTTAGTGTTGATAGTGTCCCAGTCATCTAAAAATGCGATAACTTTAGTGTAATCACTATTAGCCATAGCTAGTTGCGCTAAACTAAAGGTAGTACTTAAACGAAGCGACTCAGGAATGGCTTCCTCTGCTACGACCTTTTCAAACGAAGCTATCGCTTTTGGTAAATCGTTTTCGTTGTAATAAATAAACCCATAAAAATTATGCATCATCGCAATTTCGTACGAGTTCATGCTCGATGAGCGCTCGTTAATACTGTCAAGCGCCTCAAGGCCTGCTTTAACATCGCCATCATCAGCGAGTTTTTGTGCACGTGCGAGTTGGCTGTAGACCTTTTCGCGAAGCGCTGGTACACGTTTAGTTTTTTGTTCTGACTCTGCATGTGCCGTAGCTACATTTAGCCCTGGTATCAGGCTTAAAGCACTTGGAGTTACAATGCTTGTACTTACTGCAGCGGTACAAAATAAAGTCACTTTCAAAAGTTTAGCCGTAGGGTTTAATTTCATAACTGATTTAATAAATGGTTTCATAATCGCCTCGCATTTCTGTCCGTTTACTCGTGGTTAGTTACTAAATTAACCGCTAATTTGGAAAGATATTTTGTTCTGAACACCCGCTACTTCAACGGCTTCACCGCTTACTACACGTGGTTTATATTTAAATTTAAGTGCTGCATCCATCGCGGCTCTATCAAACAGTGACTCAGGCTGTGCTTTAATTACTTGTGGGTCACGCACTGTGCCTTGTTTAGTTACTGTAAATTCAACAATAACGTAGCCTTCTATGCCACGAGATAACGCACGACGCGGATACACTGGGGCCACTTTTACAATCGGTAAATATTCACCGTCACTTGTCTCTAGAGCTAAACCGCCCGCTAAATTTACATCTGCATCTACATTGGCAGCAAAATCAAAGTTATTAGCATTTGCTGTCGCATCGCTGTTTTGCATTTGCGGCGACTCCATTGGTGGTGGCGGCTCTTTTGGTGTTGGTGGTTTTTGAGGTTTACGCTCTTTTTTTTGTACGGTTTCTTCTTTTTTCAAGCGAACAAAATCAAGTACGTTACCCTTTACCGGATCCGACATAGCGCCTTCACCGCCAGTAATCAGTGCCTGCATGCCTAAAAACAACATAAAGGTCACTACACCGGCTATCACTAATGCAACTAAATATCGCAACATAACTAGCCCTTAAGACGCATCTTGTGCGGCAATTGATACATCAAATGCGCCCGCCGCGCGCGAGGCATCCATCACCTTTATTAACATTTCGGTAGTGGCTTTTTTATCCGCTTGAATCACAACGCTACCTTGTGGATTTTCTGCTTTTAAACGCTCGATATTGGCTTGTACTGCGCGTACATCAATTTGACGTTTATTAATCCAAATCTCACCTGTATCTGAAATCGCCACAAGGATATTTGCACGCTCCTTTTTCACAGCAGTTGCGGCTTCTGGGCGGTTAACATCAATACCGGCTTCTTTAACAAAAGAGGCAGTTACAATAAAGAAAATAAGCATGATAAATACAACGTCTAGCATTGGGGTCATGTTTATTTCTTCAGCTTCGTCTTCTTGAAATAGGTTTCCTAACGGGGCTCTCATTTTTATTCTCCTAGGATGAGCGGCTTTATAAGAGCCGCTCATCAAAATTTTGCTTAATGGTCTAAAACCATGCTGTCTTGTAGTAGTTCTACTTCGCGCTTAGCTTTTCGTTGTAAATACGTTGAGGCAAATACCCCAGATAACGCACCTACCATGCCTGCCATTGTCGGAATAGTCGCTTTAGATACCCCTGATGCCATTGAACGCGCACTCCCTGTACCTGTTATTGCCATTACATCAAACACTTCTATCATGCCCGTTACAGTGCCTAACAAACCAAGTAGTGGGCACAAAGCAACCATCACATTAATCAAAGAAAGATTGGTGTTTAAGCGCATACCTGCTCGCGATATCATCGCTTCGCGTATTTGCTCTGCGTTCCAACTATTACGTTCTGCACGGTTAATCCAATCGGTTTTCACACCCTGTTTATAGCTTCGAAAACCGTTGAAAAAGTAAATAAATCGCTCGAGTATCAATAACCACATCGCGAAGATTAACACCCCGATGACCAAGAGAACTTGGCCACCAGTGTCGAGAAAATCACGGATAGCATTGATTGAATCAATCAATAGCACCATGGTTTATGCTCCCTTCTCGCTACGCTCTGCGATAATACCGGCGCTCTGCTCTTGAATAGTTAACAAAATATTTTTAGCGCGCGTATTAAGTAAGGTGTATAAAAATACCGTTGGTATTGCTACCACTAAGCCTAGTACCGTTGTTACTAGTGCTTGAGAAATACCACCTGCCATAAGCTTAGGATCCCCAGTACCAAATAAGGTGATTGCTTGGAATGTATTGATCATGCCTGTTACCGTACCTAATAAACCTAACAGCGGTGCAACAACAGAGATGATTTTGATAAGTGTTAAATTACGCGTCACTTTTGGCATTTCACGTAAAATAGCTTCACTTAATTTAAGCTCAAGTGTGTCGTGTGAAACACTTGGGAACTGATCTTTTACTTTCATTACGCGTCCAAGCGGATTGTCATCACGTGCAACTGTATCTTTAAGCTGACGACGAATTTTACCGCCCATAATCAATAATGAGAAAAAACGCTCTAGTGATATAAGTAGTGCAATAACACCCACGCCTAAAATCACATAACCAACAGTCCCACCTTGATGAACACGTTCTTGTGTATCGGGTGCTTGAACTAATAAACCAAGAATAGAGCCGCCTGTTGGGTCAAGTGCAAATTGCACTACACCACTTTTAGCACTTTGAAGATCGTCTGCCGTTGCGGTAAAACGCGATACGGGTTGGCGAGTTAATTCACTCAAAGAATTAGTCGAGGAATTAAACTCTAAATACTTACCGTTTGATATAAGGTTAAATGCACCAACTCGCACAACTTCTTGCTGTGCTTTAGTACCGCCTTCAACAATGACACTTGCGTTAAAACGACTTACTTTGCCTTGCTCGGTCATTTCGCGCTGTAGTTCAAACCATACTTTTTCAATATCTTCTATTGAAGCAAGTTTTGAAGTTGAACCCATTTTTTGAGCAAGGTCATCCATAAACGTACTGCGGCCATCAATCTGGGCAGATATAATTGATGTTGCAAACTTATTGCTAGAATCACCCGCTACTTGCTGTAACACACCAAATAACTCCTTTAGTGAGCCCATACGTTTAGAAAGCGTGTCTGTTAAGTTAGCAAGTTTAACTTCGTTTTCTTCAAACTGCGTTTCTAAGCGCTCAGATTCCACCAGCATTTGATTACGCTTTGCTTGGGTATTTTTAAGCGTTTGTACTTGCTCGTTTTGACGAGCAGTAAACTCTTGTTCGCGCTGCTTATTTTGCTCGCTTTGAGCTGATTGACCATTTTCGAGCGTTTTAAGTAATGAATCTAGGTTCATTGGCTCTGCCGCTATACTTGCACCAGTAATGCTTAGGCTTGCAGCAAAAAGAGCTATTTTTGTCATTTGAGTAAACAATTTCATTTTTAACCTCTTATTCTGCTGCATGTACTGGCAGAGTTAACATATCTGGGGCAAGTTGCTTACGCGCAATACGTAAGCCTTTATTAATTTGGCTTATTGTAGAGTCTGGTAATGCTTCAAATGATTTTGTATCTGCATTCCAACTACCTGCTTTTTTACCATCGCGTGTTAAGTAAATAAGCTCTAAACGGCCAATGCGTAAAAAATCGACTTCACGCTCTTTGTCATCCACGTTTAAAAGTGCGGTATAGGCTTCAATAGTGCGCCCGTAGTCTACTTCTACTTGATAGGCTTCGAGTACACGGCGAAATTTTTCACTTGAATTGATATCTGCACGATTCATCATTTCATTTAAAGATGTAACACGCTTAGTGCGCTCATCAGCTAAAAATGGAATATCTAAAGATACAAACTGCTCAAGGCCTTCAATCATTCTAAGCATTAGCGGCGTAATTTGACGTTCAATAATAGAAACCTGATCCATAGACAGGTTTAAAGATTCCATCTCTTCTACTTGATTATTTAACTGTTTAGTTAGCTGAGCGTTGTAAACAGCTAAACCATCAATTTCTTTATTGAGGGTTTTAAATTGCTGTAAACGTCCTTGCATTGAATCTGCAATCTTGTCTATTTTTGTTTGTGATTGCGCAGCTGATTTATTAATTTCACTGCTTTTATCAATAACCTTATCTAAATCGTTTGCGTGTACTGCTGCACTTGCGGCCACAATACCAGCTAAGATTAATGGTTTAACGCCTTTCATCGCATACACCTTTACTCGTTAGTTAGCGGATTTGCTAGTTTGTTTTTTTAGGTCATAAACTTTGTTATATAAATAATTTATGGCTTAATAATTTCAATGAGCAGGAGTTTATAGATGAAACATGACAAGGATGTTGCGCAAAAAAGTCGATTTTATGACAGTGGTAATAATTAAGACTTACGAGGGGGTTTTTAAGATGATAAGAGCATTTGTTAGCCAAATGCCCTATAAACAGGCTGGATTATTTTAAAATTGAATTAATTTGATTAAGGGAATAATGCCAATCGGTGTAATTTATTTCAATTGGGTATGCTTTATTACCTTTAATAAGCACTAGTGAGGGAAAACCTTGGATTGGTAGTGTACGAACAAAGGATAACTCAGCTTTAAATTCATCATTAAGCTCGCTTGACGTTAGCTGCACGGTAAACTCATTTTTATCTAAGCCAATCTTTTCAGCCAAACTAATTAATGTACTTTCATCTGACGGGTTTTGCGCATTTAGGTAATAAGCATTTTGAATTGCAGCCACCATTTGAGCTTCTTTATCCGCTTTACGCGCTATAAGTGCGGCTCTACATGCGGGATACGTTGAACGCCTTGGCTGGCAATTGCGCCAAAAATCATAATTAAATTGAGTGCCTAGCTGCGCTGAAATTTTATGCCAAGTCCCCTCAAGCATCTCTTTCATATTTTGTGGCATTGGGTCTTGGCTATCGGGTGCTAGGCCACCTACTCTATATTCTATTGCCACTTTACCAGCAAGCTCTGATTTTAGCTTAAGCCAGGTTGGTGAGTAACCCCAACACCAACTACACATTGGGTCATGAACATATATTAATTTACTTTGAGACATATTAATCCTTCAACTAGTTCGAGACGACACTATTACGACCAGCAGCCTTTGCACTATAAAGAGCTTCATCAGCTTGTTTTAACGAATCATCATAATCAGTTACTTTATTTACTTGGGAAATACCAATACTACAGGTGATTGAAATACGCTGCTTGTCATCAGTAAATATAACATGCCCTGCAACAGCCTCTCGAAATTTGTTTGCTATTACAGTGGCTGTAGGAACAGTAACCTGCGGTAAAATAACAACAAACTCCTCACCTCCATAACGGGCCTTTAACGCAGTTGCTAAAAACTGAGATTCAAGGAGCTTGGTAAATTCAATCAATACTGTATCACCAAAATCGTGTCCATGCGTATCGTTTAAAGATTTGAAGTTATCTAAATCAATTAACAAAATTGAAAAAGGTAAGTACTGCTCTGGGCGAGTTTGGGCAAGCTTTAAAAAATGAGAGGTAATAAAACGTCTGTTTGCTATACCAGTAAGGGGGTCGGTATAAGCATCTTTTTTTTGCTCTAGCGTAATATCAGCAATAGCCATGTGGCTTTTATACCTAAAATACTCACCAATAAATGAGAATAAAAACACCATAGAAAAGGACGCTATAAATCGTGCTTTTTCTACGTCGCCATAGCTAACTTGACCGAAGTCAGGGCCGTATAAAATAACAAGACAAGAAAACAGTAAAGTAAAACCTAACCAAGCACCTAATCTAACCCCTAAAGATGCAAACGTCACTACAGGATAAAACATTAGCCAATATAGCGCGGTGTTGTCTTTACCGCCGGTATAAACAAGTGCAACAAACATCATGCACACAATGCTCATACTTATTAATGCCACTACTTGAAGATTACCCGTTTTTATAAAGTATATAGAACAGCTTATATTTGTAATGTTAACGATAATTAATAAAGCTGTGAGTATCGGTGAGTAAACCTTATAATTCAAAAACACTAATACTGCGATCACCACAATTGATATCCCAATCATGGTAAATAAAGAAAACGCTTTGCGTTGCATGTCTGAGCTATAAACACTGTCGATATTTATTAGACTGAGCCAATTTGGTTTATTCACATTTTTTTTAGTCATTAATTTTATACTTTAAACTTTTGAACCATATTTTCTAAGGCACTAAACTGCTGTTTTAGTTTGGTACATTCGTTAAGCGTGTCATTTAAGTTAGCCTTGCCTTGTATAGAAAGCGCACTAATTGTTCGAATATCAGTATCTAATAACTTAACAACTTGGTTTTGCTCATCGGTTGCACTGGCCACAGAATGATTTGCATCGTTAATTTGCTTAATAGATTGTATAACATGACTCATTAAATTGCCGACGGCATCTGCTTGTTGTACGCTTTTTTCACTGTCTTGAAGGCTTGTTTTCATAAGCTCTACAGCAAGGTTTGAGCCTTTTTGTAACTGGCTCACGGTGTCTTCAATTTCTTGCGTTGATTGTTGAGTGCGGTGTGCTAATTGGCGTACTTCATCTGCTACAACGGCAAAACCGCGTCCTGCCTCTCCTGCTCTCGCAGCCTCTATTGCGGCATTAAGTGCCAATAAATTCGTCTGCTCACTTACACCTTTAATAACTTCAAGCACTTGGCCAATACTAGCTGTATGCGTATTTAAACTGTTTATAGTTTGCTGAGCTTTCTCCATATTAGCCGAAAGCTGGTGGATGGTTGCAACACTGTGACTTAATGCTTCTTGATTTTGAGTTGAGTGCTCATCTGCATTTTTAGCAAGTTGCGATGCACTCTCTGCATTATTTGAAATATCCATTGATGTAGCTGAAAACTGATTGATAGCTGCTGCAACACTATCGGTTCGTTTACTTTGGTCATCATACATAGACAGCGATGAATGTGTTTGTGATACCAAGCTCTCAATAGCTGTATCTAATTGCTCTGTGGAGTCTTTTACTTGCTCTATTGAATGCTGAATTTTTTCGATGAAAATATTAAACGAATGGCTTAACTCGCCAAACTCATCATCATTTTCAACGGCTAAGCGCCTTGTTAAATCGCCTTCGCCTTGTGCTATATCTTTAATGGCATCGTTTAAACGGTTCATAGGCTGCATTAAATAGCGTAATAAAAGCTGCATCATAATAATGATAGTAATGATCCCTATCACCATAAAAACAGCCGCAGTTTGGCCAAAGTTAGAAACACTGACATACGCTTTATCTTTATCTATAACGACACCTAGGTACCAATCTACGTTTTCAATACCGCTTATTTTTGTAAATGAGATAAGCTTAGACTCTCCGTTTATCTCATATTGGGTAAACTCTCTTTGCAAAGGTGTATTAGTGCCAAAAATATCTGATGTGTTTTTTAAATTTAACTTCGCATTTGGATGGCTTAGCACTTGGCCTTTGTTATCGAGTAAAAAACCATAACCGAGACCTAAAAAATCAATATCGTTAATAATTTTAGTCACGGTTTGCATATCAATATCGGCACCTGCAACGCCACCAAATTGGCCATTTTGTAACATAGGCACTACTGCTGAAATTGTAAGCTCATTAGTTGTTACATCTATGTAAGGAGTCGTAAAAGCAGTATTAGATTTGTTTTCAACTAATTTATACCAAGGACGAGAAGTCGCATCAAAATCAGCAGGTAAAACGACTGATTGATCGTTTAATATAAACGTGCCGCTAGATTTACCTATGTAAGTATTTTTAAAGCTTCCGGCAAGCTCTGCTGTATTTAATTGTGAAAGGGTGAGAGCTTTAGAATCATTCGCTTTATGCGTTTTAGCAATTGATATAACAATTGCCAACTTTGCATTTAACCAACTCGCTATATTTTGCGACACAGATTCAGAATTTTGTTGTAATACTAGACTTAACTGCTGCTCGGTTTGCTTGCGCATTGCAATATAGTTATTAAAAGTAAATAACCCTAGTACCAAAACTAAAATTAAAGAGGCTGCAATAGTCACTTTGGAAGTAAATTTTAACGAGTTAAGCATATAAGCCCTTTTATTATTTTTTCGTTATTATCCATACAGTTTTAGCAAAAATTTAGTTAAATGTCTTAATTAATAAGGCTTGCGACTAGATTATTAGATAAAAATAAGGATAAAGGATTAAAAAATAAAAGGCTTTAGGGGGTAACTGACTAATATTGAAATAAATTGTGACTTATATTAATTACTTATGGAACGTTCCTATTAAATGTAGCTTTATAAGTGACTGAATACGTATTCAGTCACTTAATATTAAGCGGTTATTGCCACTTATTTGCTAAGCGAACAACATTTAATCCGTACCATGCTATAAATATGTAACACACCATTGGTACAAAAAAGCTTTGTTGTATATTTACTGTATCGGCTATAAAGCCTTGGAGTAATGGCACAAGTGCACCGCCTACAATAGCTAAGCATAACCAACCAGAACCTTTACTGGTCAATGATCCTAGTCGCTCGATAGCAACCGAAAATATAGTCGGGAACATAATTGAGTTAAATAAACCAATTGCCAATACTGAATATAAAGCGACGTCACCTTGAGTAAAAATAGTGATCAGTAAGAGTGTAATAATACTAAATGCATTAAATGCGATGGCTTTTGAAGGTGCTATTTTTTGTAATAATACAGAACCAATAAAGCGCCCTACCATTGCCCCGCCCCAGTAATAACTAATAAGCGCTGCTGCAGTGTGCTCTTCAAGTCCTGCTATGTGTGCCTCACCAAAATAATTAACTAAAAAGCTGCCAATGGCAACCTCACCGCCTACATAACAAAATATAGCAAGTACACCCATAGTTAAGTGCGGTGCTTGAGTTAATGAACGAAATTCTACTGCAGCATTATTTTCCTCTTTATGGGCTTCAATTTCTGGAAGCTTTATAAAGGCAAATATAATAGCGATAAGTAATAAGGCACCGGCAAGCATTAAGTAAGGCACTTTTACCGATTCAGCAGTTGCTGCAGAAGCCGCTAATGTACCTGCGGTTCCAAAAAATAGTATGCCACCAACGTACGGACCAACTGTAGTGCCGAGTGCATTAAGAGCTTGTGCTAAATTTAACCTAGATGAAGCTGTTTTTTCAGGCCCAAGAGCTGCAACATAAGGATTTGCAGAAACCTGGAGTACTGTTACACCTGATGCAAGAACAAATAAAGCGCCTAAAAATAGCCAATACTCATGTACAACAACAGCAGGGTAGAACAACATACACCCAATTGAAGCCACAATTAAACCGGTTAAAATCCCTTTTTTGTATCCAAACTGCTTAACTAAAATCCCCGCAGGGATAGAAACAATAAAATAAGCACCAAAAAAGCAAAACTGTACTAGCATCGCTTCAAAAAAACTTAAATCAAATACGCCTTTTAAGCGTGGTATTAGTACATCGTTTAAAACAGTAATAAAACCCCATAAAAAAAATAGGGTCGTCATTGCAGTCAGTGGAAACAGATAATTTTTATTTGGCTGTTCGTTGACCGCGAATGATTGGTTTGTATTTATTTCACTCACGTCGTTTTCACTCCATTAACAAGTTGAAAACGATTTTACATGTTTAAATATAAATTAGTCAGCGTACTTGTGGAACGTTCCAGCGGTGTTGTTCACATTGCGTATTGATCGCACTAATAATTCGGTCTATTTCGCCACTATTATGAAACTGATAAAGCCCTTCGTTTATATCCTCTAATACTAAAAGCCAGTTAGGTGTAAGCTTACTAATAGCGAAATATAAAGGGTTGTATTGCAAAGGGATGTTTTCTATTTCAATGGATGAAAGCAAGGTGTGTTTTTTAGATTTACTCAAAGAGGAGTAAGAAACTGAGAACTTTAAAACGTCGGGATCGCCTATAATCAAATCAACACGCTTAGCAACCAGTAGCTGAACAAGTTGTAAATCATCAACAGAGGTAATAATTTCAAACTCATTATTATCCATCATGGCATCAAACTCAGGTGTGTTTTGATACCCACGAACAACCCCAATTTTTTGTCCTTTGAGCGACTTTAAATTTCCAGTAAAACGATCCTTATCACCTTTTCGTTTTAAAAATGCAATTTCGCCACCTTTAAACGAATTAGATAAACCAAGTAATTCTCGACGGGTTTTGCCAGTAACATAATCAGAGGGGGCTGTATCTTCTATAAAGTATTCAGGCATTAATATATCAGCTTTGCCTAGTTCTACATTTCGTACAGCTCTTGCCCAAGGCAAAAATTCAATATATACGCTGTAGCCCTTACTATTTAATAAGGCAATAGAAAACTGATAAACCCACCCTTTATTACATAAATTACTACCAATATATGGAGGCCAGTCGAGAGTAGCTAGATGAAGTGTTTGCTTGGGAGTTTTAGACTCAAAAAATATGCCCGATTTATGGTTGTAACCGTTTACAACTTGATGACTACCCTTTAGATGATATTCAACTATTGAATCTGAATAACTAAGGTTGCTCGCTAATAATAGAACTAATAAAAATAACCAACGCATTGTAATATCTTAAAATGTCTTAATTTATTTAAGCTTAGTTAAAAATGAATTTTTTGCATGATTTAAGTGGGTAAGGATTTAACAGAAAAAGAGTGTTTATAGAATATAGGTAATGTTGTTGCGCATTATAAGCTATGCGCAACCAAGGCTCTATAGTAAGCGTGAAAGCAAGGTTAACTAATCAGCTTTTTCCCATTTCATTTTATTATTTGTATCGCGCGAGCTTATAATTGTTGTATCGCTGCTCTCAACGCCGCCTAATTTAGCTAAGCGATCGTACAAAACCACATTACAAGTAGCCGCTAAGTTCATGCAGCCAATAGTGGGAATATAAACAACTTCATCGCACCACTTTAAAATATCTTTTGGGATTGAGCCGTCTTCAGGACCAAATATATAAAATGCGTTTTCAGGGTGTTTAAACTCAGGAAGTGGCGTTGCACCTTCAATAAGTTCAATAACAACAACGGTAGCACCCTGTGGCTTTACTACTTCTAAACTATCAGTTTCGGTAAGCGGGATACGCTCAAGTACATTTTTTGTGTCGGTATGAAATTTCTTGGCGTTTAAATAACGATTACCAGTAAAGAAAACCTGTTTAGCGTCGTAACACCCTGCAGCACGCAATACGCCACCAACATTAGTCGGGCTTTTAGGATTAATTAAACCAATTACCGCTTGTTGTTTGCTCATTAATCAGCGTCCTTTGTTGGCCACTCTGCAATGTACAAATCAAAGTCATCTAGCTTCACATCGCAATCTTTTACTGTTTTATCTTTTACAGAAATCCCTAACTCGTGCATTTTTGTTTTATCGCCATTGTTTAATAACGGATGCCAAGAAGCCAAGCCACGCCCTTCGTGTAAACGGCGGTAACTGCAACTTTGCGGCATAAAAAAGATGTCTTTGAGGTTTTCTTTTGTGAGTTTTACACAAGAAGGAACAAGCGTTTGGCGGTTTTCGTACTCGCTGCAACCACAGGTGTTGTTATCAAGATACTGGCACACAATATTAGTAAATATTAACTGCTCACCTTCACGTAACTGATCGGTGGCGGTAAATTCGTCTTCATCTTCGCTATCAATAAACGTATTTAAACAACATTTTCCGCATCCATCACAAATGGCTTCCCATTCGTTTTGACTCATGTCGCTTAAGCTTTTTTTAAGCCAAAATTGTGTATTTGCTAATTGTTGATCAAACATAGTTTACTCGTGCCCCCTAAAGAGCGCGCATTCTACCGTATTGCTGCAAATGGCGCAAAGCCAATACCCTTTCAAAGTACTGGCTTTGCGCTACAAATTAGCTTTGAGATTTAACCCAACGCTTAATTTTTTCCTCTAGGATTGGCATTGGTAATGCGCCATCAATTAATATTTGCGTGTGAAACGCTTTAATATCAAATTTATCGCCGAGTTCTTTTTTAGAATAATCACGTAGTTCTTGGATTTTAAATTGCCCTAACTTGTAAGAAAGCGCTTGTCCTGGCCATGCAATATATCGCTCAACCTCTGCAATTACATCGCTCTTGGCCATAGATGAGTTAGCAAGCATATAATCTATTCCCTGCTCACGCGTCCACCCTTTTGCATGAAAACCAGTATCAAGCACTAAACGCATTGCGCGTAATTGCTCGTCTGATAAACGCCCGTACCACATGTAGGGGTCAGTAAATAATCCAAGCTCTTTGCCTAAACTTTCTGCGTAAAGTGCCCAACCTTCTGCAAATACGGTGTAACCACCAAATTTGCGAAAATCAGGTAAGCCCTCTATTTCTTGTTGCAGGGCTATTTGAAAGTGATGTCCTGGCGCTGCTTCATGAATAGATAAGGTTTCGAGTAAAAATTTCGGCTGTGCTTTTAAGTTATACGTATTGATATAAAAAATGCCTGGGCGAGAGCCATCAGGTGCAGGAGATGCATACGACGCACCTGCTGCCGACTGCGCTCTGTATGCTTCAACCGCTTTTACAACGTAAGGTGCTTTTGGTGCTATGTTAAAAAGCAGAGGCAAACGAGCATCTATTTTTTTCTTAACGTTTTCATATGCCGCAATTAACTCCTGTGGCGTATTGTAGTAAAACTCGTCTGAATTACGTAAGTGGTCAAAAAATTCAGACAATTCGCCTTTAAAACCTACGGTTTCTTTTACTTTTTTCATTTCGCTTAAAATGCGCGACACTTCACTTAAACCAATCTCATGAATTTCGTCTGCAGATAAGCTAAGCGTCGTGTTTTTCTTAATTTGGTATACGTACCACGCTTTACCGTTTGGTAAGTCACTATAACCAACGCTTTCTCGGCTATTAGGAATATACTGATTAGCTAAAAAGTCACTCATGCTTTTATAAGCTGGTACTAGGTGCTGCATAATCAGTTCGCGATACTGCGCTGTAATTTTTTGCTTTTGCTGTGCGCTAAACGATTCTGGTAATTTTTTAATTGGTCCCCAAAATAGTGAGTCTTCAGCATTTTTAACTACATGAGCCGCAAATTGTGGTTGCAGTTTTTCAGCCAGAGGCTTTGGCAAGGTAATACCTAGTTTAATACCTTGCGCCATTGAGCGCTCTACACTAATAAGCCACTTAACAAAACCTTCACTGCGCGACATAAAAGCAGTGTAATCTTCAACTGTATTAAACGGCTGAGCGCTTTGACCTGAGCCAAAACCTGCAAACGTGTTATGCGCACCCGCCATTTGGTTAATTGGTAATAAATAATTAGGAAACTGCATGCCCTCTAATTTTAGTGCAAGGTCGCGCTCTAATATTTCAAAGCTTAAAAGCGACTGCCCTGTTAACTGTGCTTTATCTACAAAGTTTAATCGCTGTTGATATTTTTTATAAAAAGCCGCTTTTTTTGCTCTATTTTCTTTTGAGATTTCTGGCGTAAATTGATCGTTAAACTCGTTACGGCCACTATACGTTGCGCTTATAGGGCTATATGTAAGCGATTCATCGTAATACTGTGCAACAAGTACATCGAGCTGTTGCTCTGCCGAAAGCTCTGAAACAATACCTGCCGATGCGTTAACTGTGTTTAGCTGCGCACTGGTGTTAGTGTGTGTACTAAGCTCAGTATTCATACAGCCACTTAAAGCAAACATAACGCCACTGGCAACTAATGCTAATTTAATTGATTTCATGATAATCCTTTTTAATATCGTTTTTTGATTATGCGCATTAAGCCTTACTTAATAAAGTAATTACGATAGATTGCGTTTATCGCTATTTATTTGCACTTTAAATTTACCTTGGTAGAGTCAATAAATACTCTAACTTCTCTAAAAGAAGAATAAAATGAAAAAACAATTGCTCAGTGCTTCCATTGCCCTGCTGTGCCTAAACAGCTTCAATGCACAAGCTGTTACTTACATATCAGCTAAAGCAATGTTAGATGTAGAAAACGGCACGTTAATACGCTCGCCGTTAATTGCTATTGATAACGGGGTTATCGTATCAATTGAACAAAACAAAAAACCGACACTTTCTAAAAATGATGAGCATATTGCGTTGCCGGAGCTAACACTTATGCCTGGCTTAATGGATATGCACGTGCATTTAACAAGTGACCCAACGGTTCCACGCAGTGAACGTTTAGGCCAGTCAGTACCTAGAATGGCGATTAAAGCGGCTCATTTTGCTAAAAAAACCTTAGAAGCCGGATTTACAACAGTTCGTAATGTTGGCGCAGAAGGTTACAGCGTTATAGCGGTGCGTGACGGCATAAATGCGGGTGACATAGTTGGCCCTCGTATTTGGGCTGCGGGGCCATCACTCGGAATTACCGGCGGGCACTGTGATAACAACCGATTACCTCCTGAGCTTAAATATACTTCAAGTGGTGTCGCAGACGGTCCATGGGCTGCGCGTATAAAAGTACGCGAAAACATTAAATACGGGGCAAACGCTATTAAGTTTTGCGCCACAGGTGGAGTATTTTCAAAAGGGACTAAAGTAGGTGCACAGCAGTATTCTTTTGAAGAAATGAAAGCCATTGTTGATGAAGCCCATATGCGAGATTTACCTGTTGCAGCTCATGCACACGGTACAAGCGGGATTAAAACAGCCATTAAAGCAGGTGTTGATAGCGTAGAGCACGCCAGCTTTTTAGATGACGAAGCCATAGCCCTTGCCAAAGAGCATGGAACTTGGCTTTCTATGGATATTTATAACACCGAATACACGCTAACTTATGGCGAGCAAAATGGCGTAGACGAAGAAAATCTAAATAAAGAACGCCAAGTATCAAAAAGGCAGCGTGATAGCTTTAGCCGTGCTGTAAAAGCGGGTGTTAAAATGGTGTTCGGGACTGATGCAGCAATTTACCCGCACGGGGATAATGCAAAACAGTTTAGCCGCATGGTTGAATTTGGCATGACAGAACTACAAGCCATTCAAGCATCCACTATTAATAGCGCTAAGTTATTAAAAATGGATACTCAGTTAGGACAAATTAAAACCGGATTTGCAGCTGATATAATTGCTGTAAAAGCAAACCCTCTTAAAAACATTAAAACCTTAGAGTCTGTACCCTTTGTAATGAAAGCCGGTGTTGTTTATAAAAACCAATTGTAAAAACACGCTATTAAGGCTGAGTTTACTTAGCCTTAATAAACCCCTCACCCATCTCAAACAGCCTATAAAAGGTACAACGTACCTTTTATAGGCTTAACTTTGTTTATTAATTATCCGAACAGTTTTATTTAATCAAATAAAATGAACTTTCTATTCACTTTAAAAACAATAACCATTATCATTCGCGTAAATTCAATAACGCGAATAGTTATCACTCTATGAAAACGTTTAAGTACTCTCTTATTACTCTTGCTTGTTTAAATGCAAATATGGCATTTGCCCAAAATACACAAGTTGATGCTGATATTGAACGCATCAGCGTATACGAAAAACAAAACCGCGTGGTGATGAGCTCAGGTCTTGCTACTAAATCAGACATGTCTTTAATGGAAACACCTGCACCGGTTGTGATTATTGACCGTGAACTTATTGAATCTCAAGGTGTAGATAGCCTACAAGATTTAGTTAGAAACGTAAGTGGTTTAACACAAGCAGGTAATAACTACGGTATTGGTGATAACTTAGTAATTCGTGGTTTAGATGCAAACTACACCTACGATGGTATGTATGGTGGTGCAGGCCTGGGTAATACATTTAATCCAACTCGTTCACTTACAAATGTTGAATCTGTTGAGGTTTTAAAAGGCCCAGCAACAGGTTTATATGGCATTGGTAGTGCGGGTGGCGTAATTAACCTAATTGAGAAAAAGCCAGAATTTGAAGAAAAACACAAAGTATCGGCTGAGCTTGGCCAGTGGGATAGCTATTCATTATCGTTTGATAGCACTAACGCTATAACAGATGACTTGGCCTATCGTGTAATGGCTAAAACAGCGTCAAGTGACGGCTTTCGCGATTTAAAAGAAGATCGCGACGAGATTTATACCTCGCTTAAATACGTACTAAACGACAGACAAAACATCATGCTTTCTGCAGCATATATAAAAGATGAAATAGCGGTTGATTCTATTGGTCACCCTATTCGTATTTACAATGCAGAAACTGCAAATGGTTTAAGCGCGGGTGAAGTAACCGGTGCCGATTTAGTAAACGATCCGACAGGAAACGGCGTACAGTTAAGTGATGCGCAGCGCGACCAACTTGCTAATTCGCTATCTGCATCTGATGGATTAACACCTTATAGCTTTGGCACAAATGGTATTATTTCACCAATGGCTGATGCTAACGAAGGTGAAGAACTGCGTTTTAAATTAACGCATAACTATTACATTACTGACGATTTGTTTTTAAACCAGCAGCTACAGTACCGCAACTACACATCTAGTTTTGCGCGCCAAACAGGTGCTTATAACTACGTTTACTCTACTCGTGATGGAATTATAAATAATGACCCACGTGCTCCGTTAGTTGAAGACGGTGTACTTTACCCGTATGCAGCACGCCGCCAAGAATACCGCCAAGTAGAAGCAGATGAAAAATCATGGCAGTACTTTTTAGATTTACGTTATGACTTTATTTTAGGCGACGTAGATAACGAATTGCTTGTTAACGCAAACTACGAAGATAGAGATATTCGTTTTAAACAATTCTCAATATGGGATCAAGATTACGTACTCACAAACGATGCTGGTGATGTAACGTACCAAGGTTCATTGCCGTATATTTACGATATAAGAGAGCCAAATTGGCCATCTGGCAGCTTTGATGACTTCGATCCACTTAAAACCAGCGACTACAATAAAAAAGTACAAGCATGGGGCTTAGGCATTCAACATGTTGGTTATCTTACTGAAGAGCTTACAACGCGTATTGGTGTAGCATATAACCGAATTGAGCAAACTTACGAGCACTTTGGTGTAGATGAGCGCTATAGCTCAAGCCGCGCAGAGCCAACACCTGAAGCGAGTACATCAGATTCTGGCTTAACGTATAACCTTGGTGCGACGTATCAGCCATCTGAAGATTTATCTGTATTTGTAAATCATTCAAAAGGCCGTACAGCGTATAGTGTATTAGGCTCTGTGGCGGGTAATGAAGCAGACAGAGAAGATTCTGAATCAATGAGTAACGATTTAGGTTTTAGATTTAAAGCGTTTGATGATCAACTACTAGCTTCTGTTGTTATATTCGAAAGCTCTCGTACTAATTTAGAATACGCAAACCCGCTTTATGACGCTTTAACATCAGGCTCAAATGTACCTGAAAGCTATTATGATGGTAAAGAAGAAACAACAGGTATTGAACTTGATTTAAACGCTTACTTAAATGATAAATGGAAAGTAAACGTAAACGGTATTTATCAAGATGCACGTGACAAGAGTAATCCTAATAGCAGCAGTTATGATACACGCCAAAAAGGTGTGCCTTACGTAACAGCAAGCACATGGGTAACTTACTACGCAGATATGTTTAACTTACCTGAAGCTGTAAATATAAGTGGTGGTATTACATTTGTAGATAACAGAAGCACTAATTCAAGTTCGTTCTCGATTCCTGATGGTTATGTACCAAGTTACACGATTTACGATACAGCGGTATCGTATACAACTGATAAATGGCATATGCAGTTAAACATAAATAACTTGTTTAATAAAAAGTATTACTCAAAAGCAATGTTTTTAGGTGGCATGCCAGGCGAAGAGCGTAATGCAAAACTAAGTTTTAGTTACACACTTTAATTGGTTTAGTATTTAAAAAGCACGGTTTTGTATTTTTACAAACCGTGCTTATTTACTGTAGCTATTTAATTAAATAGTAACGACAATTCGGCCGTTAATTTCGCCTTTAAGCATATCATCAAAAATTTCGTTAATATCCTCTAAACGTTTTTCTTCAATAATTGCTTTTACCTTACCTTGTGCGGCAAACTCTAAGCATTCTTGTAAATCTTTACGTGTACCAACAATAGAGCCCACTACTGACACGCCATTAAGCACAGTATCAAAAATAGGAAGCGGCATATCCTCTGGAGGTAATCCCACTAATACACATTTACCGCCACGGCGTACACTTTTATAAGCTTGTTCAAACCCAGCTTTAGATACCGCAGTACACACTACAGCATGCGCACCACCAACTTGTTCAAAAATAGCTTCGCTTGGAACAACTTCTTTAAAGTCGAGGGTTATATCTGCGCCAAGCTCTTTAGCAAGTGCGAGCTTTTCTTTACCTGTATCAACAGCTATTACATTAAAGCCCATTGCTTTAGCGTACTGTACTGCTAAATGACCAAGCCCACCTACACCAACAATAGCAACCCATTGCCCCGGTTTAGCACCGGATACTTTTAATGCTTTATACGTTGTAACACCTGCGCAAAATAATGGAGCAGCTTCAGAAAAGCCTAATCCCTCAGGTATTTTTACAACGTAATCACCGTGAGCCAAACAATATTCTGCATAGCTACCATCAATAGAATAGCCAGTATTATGCTGCGATAAACACAGTGTTTCTTTGCCATCTAGGCAAAACTCACAGTGCCCACATGCACTATAGAGCCAAGGAATACCCACCCTATCGCCAACTTCTAAGTGCTTAATGTTGCTTCCAACTTTATCAATAACACCAACTCCTTCATGCCCTGGAACTAATGGCATTTTTGGCTTTACCGGCCAATCACCATGACAGGCATGTAAATCAGTATGGCAAACACCACAAGCGGCTATTTTTACTAAAACGTCGTTTATTCCAACCTCAGGAATTGGCAGATCTGTTATTTGTAATTTACCTTTGTATTCATTATTAATTGCAGCTTTCATAGTCATTCCATCGTATTTGAAAAAATAAAAAAAGGATTTATTTACGTATTGTTGTGTACAACATATCCCAATGTAGATGTATAAATATTAATCTAAATCATACTTTAGTCGTTAAAATCAATTTATAAAATGGCTAAGAACTTGCTATCCAAAATGAGCGTGCTAGCATTTACTTTCTGAAATTACTGAAAGTTACTAAGCTATGAGTTTATCCGAAAAGAATTTTGCCTTTGTAATGCATTGTGGTGAGATGGGCAGCCGCTGGGGATTCAATCGTACGATTGGGCAAATGTGTGGTTTGCTGATTATTACTAAAAATCCAATGACAGCCAATGAGATTGCAGATGCGCTTAGTATTTCTCGCGGTAATGTAAGCATGGGTATTAAAGAGTTGCAATCGTGGCAATTAATTAAAGTGCAGCATATCCCTGGCGATCGAAAAGAGTACTACGCCCCTGCTGGCGATATTTGGGATATGGCTAATCGCGTATTTGAAGAACGTAAGAAGCGCGAAATTGAGCCCACCTTAACATTACTACGCGATAACTTATTAGACGAAGCCAGTAACGACGATGAACTTTACGCACAAAAACAAATGGGGGAAATTCACAACCTGCTTGAAACCGTCACTAAATGGTCATCAGAGCTGCAACGTTTAACGCCAGAGCAACTTAATAAACTGATGAAGCTAGGTTCTGGAATTGGTAAAGTTATTGACTTAAAAGATAAGATATTCAAAAAAGAATAAAGCCGCAATTGCGGCTTTATTTATAGGTATATTTTAAAAATTAGATTTTTGGATAACCAATTCTATCCGACAAGTAACCTACGCTAGTAGCAAAGTAATACGAGCGATTCCAATGCATAAACACTTTGTAGTTATCGTACGCTAAGTACATACGGCCATTTATATCATCAGGCATAACCAGCGCAGCACGTACGTCCACATTAGGTAAATCAGAGCCATCGGCTTTACGTACACCCAGTGCTTGCCAATCAGCTAATGAGCGCTCAGAATCATTCCAGTATTCTAACCACTGCTTGCGCGTTTTTGTACCACGCACCAAAACATATTTACTATCAAAGTTTTCAGGTAACTGTACTTGGCGACCCCACGTAAGAGAGTCGTTCCAGCCTTCTTGCTTTAAATAGTTAGCAATTGAAGCAAAAGCATCTTCCTTTGTGGTCCAAATATCTTTACGGCCATCATTATTGTAATCAACCGCGTAAGCATTAAATGAAGTTGGCATAAATTGCGTTTGCCCCATTGCGCCTGCCCATGAGCCTTTAAATTTATCAAGCGTTATGTGGCCCGATTTTAAAATGTCGAGTGCAGCCCAAAGTTGGCGTTTATAAAGCGCTTCTCGGCGTCCATCAAAAGCAAGTGTAACAAGTGACGAAATAACATTATGGCCACCTTGAATAGCGCCAAAGTTACTTTCAAGTCCCCATAGTGCCACTATAAAGCGTGCTTGTACGCCAAACTCTTTCGCTACTTTTTCAAGTACATCTTTGTTTTCTGCATAAAGCTTGCGTGCGCGGTCTATTTTCCACTGTGGTACGCGTTTTGGTAAATACGTTTCAAGGGTTTCTTTTACTTCTGGCTGGTTTTTATCAGCCGAAACCACTTTTTCTTTATACGTTGCTGTTGCAAAAGCATCATCAATTAATTTGGCTTCATAGCCTTTTGCAATGGCTTCTTGCTTTAAATTAGATAAATAATCTTGAAATTCGGCCTGTGTTTTTGCCATCACAGATGAGCTTAAACATACGCCACACAATATAACTGCCAGCTTCTTAATCACTATCGGCTCCATTTTGCTTTCTAAGTTCACTTAACAAGTTTTGCTCTGGTGGAGGTAGTTGTAAATAATAGCCTTTATCACTTAACTCAGCTTTTACAACTTCTAAATCAGACCCGCCTAAATGCTCACGTTTTGCTAAGTTGATAATCATCACATAATGAGGTTGACCAAGCATAGTCATTAAAGGTTCCGGAACTTTGCTAAAATCATCTCTTTTCTCGACAAATAAGAACGCATCCGCTTTTTTCTTACTTTTATACACTGCAGTTAACATTATGGCCCCATAAATTCTTGCTTAACAATGCTGCACACTATAACATGAGAGTAATAATAAGTTAGAAAAATTAGATTAGAAATTTCATCAAAGGCCTCATTCAGCCTACGTTTATCTAAAATTAATTTCTAATCAGACAATTCAATTGAGCGTGTATGTCGGACCAAATTTTTGAGTTAAAAGGGAATCTTTTTACGTTATCAGTTTTGCATCTTTATAGTACTGATATAAACCTTTTAGCAGAACAGCTGTATGTAAAAATAGCCCAAGCGCCTAGGTTTTTTGAAGGTGCCCCCATTGTTGTTAATTTAATGGAAATTAAAAACAGTCCGCTCGATTTTATTCACTTAAAATCACTAATTGAGCGCATGAGTTTTAATGCAGTTGGTGTGTGTAATGGCTCAGATGAGCAACACACTCAGGCAAAAGCTGCTGGCTTATCTGTTTTAAATTATTCACAAGACGTTAAGAACGAACCTGTTAAACAGGAGGCTAATACGTCTATTGTAGAAAAAACAGTGCATTTGCCGGCGCAAATTATTAGCGGTACCGTTCGTTCTGGCCAACAAGTTTATGCAAAGGACAGGGATTTGATAGTACTTGGCGCGGTAAGTCACGGTGCTGAAGTCATTGCCGATGGTAATGTCCATATATATGGCACGTTGCGCGGTCGCGCTATTGCAGGCGCAAAAGGGTTTAAAAAAGCACACATTTTTTGCCAAAAACTTGAAGCCGAACTGGTTTCAATAGATGGTAACTACTGGATCAGTGATTCGCTACAAGGTGAACACTGGGGAAATGCAGTGCAAATACAACAAAAAGACGAATCATTAGAAATTTCAGCTTTGGTTAAAGGATAAATCTCATGGCAAAAGTAATTGTCGTTACCTCAGGTAAAGGCGGTGTTGGTAAAACAACATCAAGTGCTGCAATTGGCACAGGCTTAGCGTTAAAAGGCTATAAAACAGTTATTATCGACTTTGATATTGGTTTACGTAACTTAGATTTAATTATGGGCTGTGAACGCCGTGTTGTTTATGACTTTGTAAACGTAATTAATGGTGAGGCAAACCTTAACCAAGCGCTTATTAAAGATAAACGTGTAGATAAATTATTTTTACTACCCGCTTCACAAACTCGTGATAAAGACGCATTAACTCGTGAAGGTGTTGAACGCGTATTAAACGAATTAAAAGAAGACTTTGATTACATTGTATGTGATTCACCAGCAGGCATTGAAGCTGGCGCTATGATGGCAATGTACTTTGCTGACGAAGCAATCGTGACAACAAATCCAGAAGTGTCGTCAGTTCGAGATTCGGATCGTATTTTAGGTATCTTACACAGCAAATCAAAACGTGCTGAAGAAGGCCTAGAAAACATTAAAGAACACTTACTATTAACACGCTATAATCCTAGTCGTGTTGAAAAAGGTGAAATGCTATCGGTAGAAGATGTGCAAGATATTCTGTCAATCCCATTATTAGGGGTTATTCCTGAATCGCAAGCGGTATTAAGTGCTTCAAACTCAGGCCAACCTGTTATATTGGATACAGAATCTGATGCAGGTCAAGCTTATTCTGATGCAATTAACCGCTTACTAGGTGAAACCGTCGATTTTCGCTTCTTAGACGTTGAGAAAAAAGGCTTATTTAAACGGATTTTTGGAGGTTAACGTGTCTTTACTTGACTACTTCCGCTCGGAAAAGAAAAACAGTGCGTCACTTGCAAAAGAGCGATTGCAGATTATAGTCGCGCATGAACGTTCTCAACGAGGGACACCGGATTACTTACCACAATTAAAACAAGATATTTTAGATGTGATCCGTAAATACGTGAATGTAAGTAGTGATGCAGTTCAGGTTCAGTTTGATCAGAACGAAGACGATTTAGCCGTACTTGAGCTAAACGTTACACTACCTGATGAAGAAAAGAAGTAATTGAAGAAAGGGCGCTTTATAAGCGCCCTCTTTATTTTCGCAATAACTTTCTAAATATCTACGTTTCAATCCCCTTCATGCAACTAAAACTTTTAACTATGTAACACAAAAACTATAGATAAGTATTACACAGTTAAAGAAAATATTTAGTCTTAAGTATCCCATTCTTTTAAAGCGTCTTTAACGTAGGTATATCGCCAAGAGCTAAGTAAATCAGGCTTTATATGACTCTGTTTTTGCTCATTAGTTAACTTCCAATTCCAACTAATCAGTTGATTGACTTGCTTTTTAGAGGCCATAACATCTTCTGGTATATTGTGTTCTTTAGCTACTTTAGTGATTTTTTGTTTTATATCTTTTGCTACTTTTTTATAAGTAGGAAAATCAATTAAGCGCTTAAGTACATCAGGGTGCTGAGCATCTGGAACTTCTTTGGCAGCTTCAATACACTTTATTATATCTACACCAGAGCGATTAACTTCAATAGCTTCAACCCCTGGAATTTGACGTAGAGCGTTTAAACTTGAAGGACCACGTTTGGCAATTTCAGTCATGTTATGTTCTTTTAACACAAAATTAAGCGCCAAATTTTTCTTGATAGCTTTATTTCTTCGCCATACAGCAAGCTCTTTTAACACCGCTAGTTCGTGCGGTTTAAGTTGCCATGCATTTTTAATATCTTTATATAAAAGCTCGTCAGGTGTTTGAAATGCACGTTTTTTGGCAATCAATTCACTTTCGTTTATTACAATGTCAAAGAAGCCAGCGGCATTAATACGATCGATAATCAGCTCAAAACACGGTAATAAGTAAAAAGTATCAGCAGCCGCGTAGTCTAATTGTTTTTTAGTTAACGGGCGTTGCAGCCAGTTAGTGCGTGACTCGCTTTTATCTATTTCAATACCTTGCAGCTCTTTTACCATAAGAGCAAAACCCATACAGTTACCTTCACCGAGTAGCTGCAACGCAAATTGTGTATCAAATAATGGGGCTGGGACAAAGCCTGCGTACTTTTGAAAAACTTCAATATCTTCTGAAGGAGAATGCAGTACTTTTAAAACTGCAGGATCTTTAAGTATTTCCCAAAAATCAAATAGTGAAAGTTCCGCTAATGGGTCAATAAGCGCTAAATGCTCACCATCAAAAACTTGGATAAGTGCAACTTCTGGATACAAAGTACGACGACGCATAAACTCAGTATCTATGGCTAAAACGGGTTTATTTTTAATTTGCTCAACAAATGTATTAAGTTGATTCTGGGTTTCAATCAATTGGTATTGCACTTAATCTCCTACAATAAAAAAGCCGACATATGTCGGCTTTTTTATAGGTTGCTAATCTTTCAAGGCTCTTCGGAGTATCTTACCTACGTTAGTTTTAGGTAACTCATCCCTAAACTCTACCAGCTTGGGGACCTTGTAATTAGTTAAATTATCACGACAGTGACTTATTATATCTTTTTCAGTTAAAGAAGGGTCTTTTTTCACAACAAAAACTTTAACTTGTTCACCACTTACATCATGAGGAATACCGATAGCAGCTACTTCAAGCACACCTTCGTGCATAGCCACTACTTCTTCAATCTCATTAGGGAAAACATTAAAGCCAGATACAATAATCATGTCTTTTTTACGATCTACAATAAAGAAGAAACCTTCATCATCATAAGTCGCAATATCACCTGTAGCAAACCAGCCGTCTTTTAAACATTCAGCGGTTGCATCTGGTCGCTTGTAATAGCCAACCATTACCTGAGGGCCTTTAACACAAAGCTCGCCAGGCTCACCTTTAGCTGCTTCTTCGCCGTTATCTAAAACCAATTTAATATCAGTGTTAGGCGCGGGCAAACCAATAGAGCCATTATATGCTTCTAAATCAAAAGGACTAATAGTAACTAAAGGAGAGCATTCTGTAAGGCCATAACCTTCCATTAATTTTGAACCAGTCACTTTTTGCCATTTTTCAGCAACAGGACGTTGAACGGCCATACCGCCGCCCAAAGACATTTTTAAATGGCTAAAGTCAAGTTCAGCAAAACCTGGTGTGTTTAATAAACCATTAAATAATGTATTAACACCGGTAATAGCTGTGAAATTATGTTGACCCAGCTCTTTAACAAAACCAGGCATATCTCGTGGGTTTGTAATTAATATATTTAAACCACCGTACTTCATAAATGTTAGGCAATTAGCTGTTAAAGCAAATATATGATAAAGCGGTAAAGCAGTAACAACGACTTCTGTACCACGATTTAACACTTTGTCTAAACAACCTGAAACTTGTTGAAGGTTACCAACCATGTTGCCATGGCTCAGCATTGCCCCTTTAGATACACCTGTTGTGCCACCTGTGTACTGTAAAAAAGCAAGATCAGACAAGCTCATTTCAGGACGCGTATATTTAGCTTCATCTGCAGCTAGAACGTCTGAAAATTTAATTGTGTTAGGCAAGTTGAACTTTGGCACCATTTTTTTAATGTGCTTCACAACAAAGTTAACTATATGCTTTTTAAGCCCGCCAACCATATCGCCTACTTGGGTGACCACAATATGCTTAACATCAGTATGAGCAAGTGACTTTTCAAGTGTGTCAGCAAAGTTTGCTAGGATGAAAATAGCCGTAGTGTCAGAGTCTTTTAGCTGATGCTCTAATTCACGTACTGTGTAAAGTGGGTTAACATTTACAACCACACAACCTGCACGCAAAACACCTAAAATTGTGACTGGTGTTTGTAGTAAGTTAGGCATCATTACGGCAACTTTGTCGCCTTTTTTAAGACCCAAATCATTTTGAATATAGGAAGCAACTTTTTTTGTTGCTGTATCTATTTCATCGTAAGACATCGTTTTACCCATATTCGTAAATGCAGGTAAATTGGTGTAATCACTAAAACTTTTTTCGAACACTTCGAGTAACGAGTTGTAATGCTCAGGATCGATTGTTTCAGGCATACCCTCTGGGTAGCGCTTAAGCCAGATTTTTTCCACTCTTAGCCCCTGTTTATAATTATATTTTTATTAACCTTAATCTAAGTAAGGCACTTTAACAATTGAGCAAATACTCTAATGCAGGAATAATCCCACATTTTACGTAAACTTACAATTAACATGCACCATTTTGCAGCATAAAGTCTTGAATATGCTCAAAACATAGTTCACTGCTTTGCATGTGGCAATGATGCCCACCATCTATATTAATGACCTTCAAGCTGTTGTAATAACTAATATACTTTGCCAAATTTTGTTTTACAAACGAATAACCTTCGTTACCTAAAATTAATTGGCATGGTGCAATTAAATCTTTTATTGCACCAATACATTGCGCCTCATTAAACCTAAAACCTGAGTGATTTTTGAGCTTTGGATCTGTTGCTAGCGCAAAACCATCTAGAACCTGTTTTATATTACGTTGCATTAAGAGCGTAATAAGATCACTATTTAAATCGGTTGTTTGAGCGCGTGCTTCATAAATAAGTTCTTTCGATTTATAAATTCTCGACTTTTTATTTTTTAAACGCGCTCTATTAAGTACCGCACTTTTTAACTGTTCACACACACCTTCACTAAGGGTTGTAACACAACCAATTCCCTCAATAAAGGTAACAGACTTTACATAATCGCTAAAGCAGCTAGCAAAAAGTCCTGCAACCATAGCTCCCATTGAATGACCTACTAAATGTACTTTTTTAACACCAAGCGCATTTATAAGTTGGTACACATCATCAATATAATCAACAAAATAATAGTGTGCATCATCACTTCGCCAAGACGATAAACCGTGCCCAACAAAGTCAATGCAATACCAAGTGTGCTTTGGGTTAACGTTGTTTAACATTGGCATAAAGCTATGGCAGTTGTCTAACCACCCATGCAACGCTATGACTACTTCGTTCCCTGAACCTACTTTTAAGCCATGAATATTTAAATTATTGGTTTCAATATTAAACGGCTGCACGGTAAGTCCTTTCTCAATTTAGAGCATCATTATTTATAGCATACAAGTTGTCAGACCACTAACTTATAAAATGGTGCCAGATTTACTATCCAATTATCTTCATGGTAACAAATATAGCACTAAGTAGAAAACCAAACTCAATATTTTCAATAACTTAAAAAGTGCGTAATAAGCAAAATTTTTTTACATATTAATTTTGAGTTCCTTCTAAACAAATAAAAGGTGAGAGCACCATGTATAGATAGCTTATAGCTAGGGCCTGTTAACCTTTCTGGATTAAAATTTGTTCTAACTAGGGACGATTTAATCACGGCGCGAGGTTTGTAACCTAGTGGGCTAAGTAAAAGCCGAGCAACAAAGAGTTAATCGTCCCTAGGACGAACCTTCAGGCAGCGCGTGTTTGGTATTTATGCTGTGTTATCGCCAATTTATGGGGAATAACCACACTACATAGGCTCTGCCTTGCCTAAATACCAAACACACTGCTGCAAATTTAACCTCGAAAGATATACAGGCCCTAGTATAATTTAAATAAATAGAACTAACAGTGTTAACTACAATTCTATGTATATAAAATCAAAGTATAAATTATAAATATCTCAGATATTCATTTATTTATCATCCTATCTGTATACAATATCAGCGGCTATTAAATAAGGTACACTCATAAGGTACAACCATGAAAAAACAGATCAGCTTATTGGCACTTTTATGCACCGCTACTGGTGCTTACGCAGAATCAGCACCTAAAAATGTAATTTATATGATTGGTGACGGCATGGGTCCGGCTTACACCACGGCTTATCGCTATTTTAAAGATGACCCTGCAACAAAAAAAGTAGAAAGCACAGTTTTTGACACCATTTTAAAAGGCATGGCTCATACCTACCCTGACGACCATACTTATGTAACAGACAGTGCAGCGGGTGCTACAGCGCTTAGTAGCGGTCATAAAAGTTATAATGGCGCGGTTGCTGTAGATACAGATAAAAAACCAGTTAAAACTATGCTTGAAATAGCAAAAGAGCGCGGTATGACAACAGCGCTTGTTGTAACGTCACAAATAAACCATGCAACGCCTGCTAGCTTTACAGCTCACAATGAATCTCGTTACAACTACGATGATATTGCCAACGATTATATTGATAATAAGATTGCTGGTAAATTACCCGTTGATTTAATGCTCGGTGGCGGTACTAAATATTTTATTCGAGATGACCGTAATTTAGTTGAAGAATTTAAAGCGGCAGGTTACCAATACGGTGACGATATTAATAATCTGGGCCAAATTACACAAATACCTGCCATAGGTTTGTATGCAAGCAAAGGCCTGCCATTTGCACTTGATATGAACCCAACTCGCCTTACTCAGTTAACATCTAAAGCGCTTGATTTACTAGATAACCAGAACGAAAAAGGCTTTTTTGTGATGATTGAGGGCAGCCAAATTGATTGGTGTGGTCACTCTAACGATATAGCCTGTGCGATGGCTGAAATGGACGACTTTGCTAAATCAATCGAAAAAGCAAAAGCGTACGTTGATAAAAATAAAGATACTATACTTGTAGTTACAGCCGATCACTCAACGGGCGGCTTAACTATTGGTTCGCACGGTCAATTCAAATGGGAAACAGACGTAATTAAGGGTGTTAAGGCAACAGCTAGTAAGTTGACAGACAAACTTATGGAGTCTAAAGACTTAAAACCAGTATGGACTGCTAACACCAATATTGAATTTACAACGGAAAACCAAATCAAACTTGAGCAAGCTAAAAAAATGGGCGAAAAAACGCTTAATTTAGCTGTTAAAAGTATTATTAGTGATGCGAGCTTTACTGGCTGGACAACCGGCGGACACACCGCTGTAGACGTTCAAGTATTTGCCTATGGTAAAGGCAGTGATCAATTTATTGGTTCACAAAATAATACTGATATTGCAGATAAACTAATCGGCTTTATTGAACAGTAAATTCCACCTCGTTTTGAACACAAAAAGCCCGAACGAATGTTCGGGCTTTTTATTGAATTTTATCGCTGTATTTATCTAAAAGGTTTGAATGAGCTTTAAGCGTATATATCAACGCCTATTAAATTTTGTACTTCTGCTCGGCGCTCTAAATTAGCAAATTCAGTATAAGTAGAAATCGCTTTACTTACTTGAGCTGTCGGTTGGTCGTAAATTGTTTGGCTGTATTCATTGCTTTTAGCACTGCTTTTAAACAGTTGATTAGCCAGTTCGACGCCCTCAACACTGCTTTTTACATAATCGGTATTCGTTTTTTGTGCAGCCGGCTGGTCTAATAAACTCTGTGGTTTATTAGTAACAACTTTAGTAGGGCTAACCCTACCCGGAATATCTCCGGTAAAAAAACCTGAACCAATAGGCAGCGTCATTACGCGTCTCCAACCTTAATATTGCATAAAATTATGATTTAAAAACAACCAATTTGCAAATAATATGATTACTCACGTCCTGGTAGCTTTTTCCACGTTACCGTATCGCGCACATATTTAGGTTGAGCGTCACTCGCTTTTACAACGTCACTCGCTAAAAACGCGGCTTCAACATGCGCTAACATATAACGCGCATCAGGCAATGTAATATCAGTATTAATTGTCACATTTTCAAAATCATTAAGCGCATCAGGGTAAGTTTTAAAGCCCGTGCCCACCGCTACAGATGGCTCTGTAGTCGCTATATAATCATTATTTAGTAAATCAGGTTTTATAACGCATTCTTGGTTAACTAAAAGCATTAAATTATTTTGCGCTTGGTAATGTGCAAAGTATATCTCCCCCATACGCGCATCTATGCTTGGGTAAACACTCAGGCTGTCGTTTTGCTCAAACGCTTGTTGCGCCATAATAGCCAAAGTAGACACACCTACAAGCGGCAAGTTAGTTGAATACGCTAAACCTTGTGCTATTGCTACACTAATACGTACACCAGTAAAACTGCCCGGGCCTTGCCCAAAACCAATGACATCTAAATCTTTTAATTTACAGTTTGCTTTAGTTAACAGCTCATCCACAAGTGGCAATATTTTTTGGCTGTGCTGCTGCGGACATTCTTCAAAATGATGAAATGTTTGGCCCTGAAAATGTAAAACAATTGAAAGTGCTTCTGTTGAAGCATCAAGGGCAAGAATATTACTTTTGATCATTTTATTACTCTAATTAATTTGTTTTAAAAATGTATTGGCATCTTCTAAGCTTCGCGTGCGGCGCATCGGCGGTAAGCTTTTTAAAAATACTTGGCCATATTGGCGTGTAACTAAGCGATTATCGCATATTACAAGTACGCCTTTGTCTTTACTATCTCGAATTAAACGCCCTACACCTTGTTTTAGCGCAATAACAGCCTGCGGTAATTGTATGTGTGAAAAAGGGTCTTTCCCCTGCATTTGGCAATCTTGCATTTTAGCTTGAAGCAATGGATCATCAGGGGCCGCAAATGGCAATTTGTCTATAATAACACAGCTTAACGTGCTACCGCGTACATCAACGCCTTCCCAAAAAGAAGCCGTGCCGAGTAATACTGCATTACCATGGCGGGTAAATTTCTCTAAAATAATACGCTTAGACATTTGCCCCTGCATATAAACTGGGTAGTCTATTTGTGTGGTGAGTCCTTCGGCAACTAAGTGCATCATTCGATAGCTGGTAAATAACACAAAACAACGCCCTTGCGCTGACTTTATAAGCTCAAGTGTTAATTTTACAATTGCATGGGGCATATTATCAGCGTGCGATTCTGGTAAGTAACGCGGTAAACACAGCAGCGCCTGATTAGGGTAATCAAACGGGCTATCTACCATCATGCTTTGCTTTGGTTTTAAACCAAGGCTTGCATTAAAATGCTCTAGTTTGTTGTCGACCGAAAGTGTAGCTGATGTAAATACAAAGCCTGCGCCCGTGTCTTGCATCATTTGAGCAAATTTAGCTGATACATTTAATGGCGTTATATTAATCGTTAAATAACGGCGCGTTGTTTCATACCAGTAACTAAAACCGGTTTGAGCCGTATCAAAAACGCGTTCTAACTGCCCTTTAAATGCCAATGCACGCTCAAACGGGTGCTCTATTTTATCGCTTCTATCTAGGCAAAGTTTAAGTACTTGATAAACAAAATCTAAATCACTGATAACACGATGAAGTGCCGCACATATTTGTTTATCGCTTAGCTTTTCTCGCCAATCGCCTCTACTGCCATCAACACCAAACTGTAATCGTAAATCAGCAACGCTTGTTTCAAGCTTATTTAAGCTTTTACCAAGTTGTAGCATATCGGGAATTTCGGCTCTATAAATAGCACGTAAATCATTAATTAAATCCACCAGCTTTTTAGTACTTACACTTTCACCAAAATAGTCACTGGCAATTTCGCTTAACTGATGGGCTTCATCAAATATATACGCATCGGCTTTTGGCATAAGCTCAGCAAAGCCACTTTCTTTTACGGCCATGTCAGCAAAAAATAAATGATGGTTAATAACAACCACATCAGCATCAGCTGCTGTTAATCGCGCTTTACGTATATAACAGCTTTGAAAGTCTGGGCATTCTTTGCCTAAGCAATTATCGGCTGTTGAATTGACATAAGGCAGTACTTTGGCGTCTTCTTCTATACCAATACAATCGGCTAAATCGCCCGACTGGGTTTCACTGGCAAACTTAGCCACCATGGCTAGTTGATGCATTACGTCGGAGTCGTCAGTAGGTACATGCGCAACATGCTGATTTAGTCGGTAAGTACATAAGTAATTGGCACGCCCTTTTAATAAGGCGGTTTTTTTAGATGCACTAAGCGCTTTTACTAATTGAGGCAAGTCGCGGTGATAAAGTTGCTCTTGGAGAGCTTTAGAACCTGTCGATATTATCGTTCGGCCTTTTGATTTGAGTGCTGGGGCTAAATATGCAAATGTTTTACCTGTACCCGTGCCTGCTTCAACAACCAATTGCGAACTGTTTTTTAATGCATCAGCAACGGCTACAGCCATATCAATTTGTGGTTGACGAGGCGTATATCCATCTAACGATAACGCCAAAGGTCCGGTTGCACTAAACAGCTGTTTGATAATACCAATCACTTTAAAATAAATAATACGCCGATTTTACGTAAGCTAAACATCAAGGGCAAGTAATTAAGTGATAGGCGTTATTTTATAAGTAAGGGAGCCTAGCTCCCCTTATTTAACCTGAACTGTAGTTATAGCTATCGAGCGCTAATGGTTAAGGTCATGCCGCTTGCCACACTATAACCTTTTAAATCTATGTGCCACTTACCTTCTTGAGGGTTTGTAATACTGCACGCTTCAGCATTGCCATTTTTATAAGGCCTGCACAAGTAAACCGACTCAGATGATTGATTATTAAAATTTAAATACAAGTCAGCATCACCCGTACCGCCGGACATGCTTACATTCAGTGAGGAATACCCGGGGCCTAAATCTTGTATGAATCTAGTCCAGTTCCCTGACGATACATTAACATTTGCCTCTACCGTGTTTATCGGCTCAATAATCGAAGCTTCATTGTAACTTCCCTTGAGAGAAACATTCGCTATCGCGTTCCATGCTTCTAACATTACATAATAAACACCGACTTGAGGGCTGCTAATATCACAACTTTCGCTACTTGTTGATGTTGTACTTTTACAATCGAAGCTATTAAGTGTGGGAGGCGTATTAAATTTTACATATAAATCTGCGTCTCCGCTTCCACCTGCTGTAGTAAAATTTAAATCGCTAACATTATTTGGTACTTGCAACGTATAAATAAGTTGTGCCTTAGCATTAGCCGTTATTGCTGATACTGTTACACCATTTTGTAGCTCATTGTTAGCAGGCGGAGCTACATCTCCCGCATTTTTGGCCATTTCGGCCAAGTAACTAACAGCAAGTTTTGCAAATTTACTGGCATGATCAGCATCAAACACTTCGTCATTTTCAGTATGAATTAACGTATTAATATCGTTCATTCTCGATTCAAAAGGGATCGATGCAGCAAAACCTTGTTGATACCAGGATGCATGATCAGAGCAACCATAACCACACTGATCAAATCCGTACGTAATATCAGGTAAATAAGTCGTAATTAGCTGACCTAAATACTGATTTTGAGCCGCAGTTGTGTAGTCAGTCATCATTACTATATCTTCACTGCTGCCATTGTTACCTGTCATATCAAACTGCACCATACCAACAACATTTTTTCCCTGAGATTTAAATGCAGAAGCAATATCTTTGGAGCCTCTTAAACCCACTTCTTCAGCAGCAAAGGCCATAATTTTAATGGTTTTTTGCGGCTTATAGTTTTGCTCTACCACAGCGCGAAGAGCTTCGGTTAGTACTGCAATGCCTGACGCGTTATCATCGGCGCCAGGTGAGCGTCCATTACTTGGATTAGATTGATTTATGGAATCTAAATGCCCGCCAATAATCACAATATCATCCGCTTCTTCATTACCGTTAATAGTCACAAGCACTGATGATTGTGACCAACTATGTGTAAAATAATCTACCGAAATATCACTTCGTGAACTTGTCAGTTGCTGCCAATAGCCTTTTAGCCACTGGGATGCATCAACGCCTGTTTGTGATGTGTAATAACGATTATTAAAATTAGTTAAAGTATTCACTGTATTCGTTAAGTTATTAGCGCTTATCTGATTAATTAACCCTTGCACTGTTTGGCTATTATCAATGGAGTAAGCAAAAGCTGTACTTATTTTCTGATTTTGAACTGATGCTAGCTGGTCGGTATACTGTTTAGCTTCTGTTAACGAATCATGAGCAACAAACCCACCACAACGATTATAGTTATGGTGCATAAACTCGCTCAGTTGTGCAATATTTTGCTTTTCTACCTTTAGTAAATTTACAGTATTGAGCTTTGTATTTTGTACGCTTAATATTTGCTCATTTCGTGAGAGTGCTCTTTGATTTTGCTGATAATGTTTTGCAGCAACGGGGTCAATACTCACCCAAACACTGTCATTACCTTGTGCGTGCGATTGAAAAGCATTCACAAAGGTACACGCACTAAACACCACTACTTTAATTGAATTATTCATAAGTATCTCTTGTTATAAAATACAACT
This sequence comes from Pseudoalteromonas sp. Z9A4, assembly GCF_011378845.1. Taxonomy (NCBI): domain Bacteria; kingdom Pseudomonadati; phylum Pseudomonadota; class Gammaproteobacteria; order Alteromonadales; family Pseudoalteromonadaceae; genus Pseudoalteromonas; species Pseudoalteromonas sp. Z9A4. The sequence goes on along the minus strand of NZ_WTLA01000003.1, from coordinate 159,180 downwards.
TCAAGCTATAAAAAAGGGAGCTCATGCTCCCTTAAAGTTAGTTTAATTCGCTGAAATACTTAGCGTTATACCATTAGCCGTACTATAGCCTCGTAAGTCTATTGACCATGTACCCGCTTGTGGGTTATCAATAGAACAGCTTTCATTATTGCCATTTTTATATGGGCGGCAAAGATAAGTGCTTGTACTTGAAGCCGAACCAAAGTTCACATATAAATCCGCATCACCAGTGCCACCAGAAATAGTCACATCAAGTGCAGAATAGCCCTCCCCTAGCGTTTGTGTAAAACGGGTCCAGCTACCAGAGGCAACGCTTACATTACTTTGCGTTTTATTAATTGGTGTAACACCGCCGCCAGTGCCTCCATCGTAACTACCTGTTAAGGATACGCCAGAGATTTCATTCCACGCTTCCACCATCACATAGTAAGTTCCACTTTGAGCATTACTAATTGAGCAGCTTTCTGTGCTAGATGAGGTTGTACTTTTGCAATCAAAGTTATTTAACGTTGGTTTAGATGCAAACTGTACATAAAGATCTGCATCACCAGTGCCGCCATTCGTGTTAAACGTTAAATTGCTTGCGCCAGCAGGCACCTCCAACGTAAAGAAAAGTTGCTCTTTAGCTGAGCCACTTATCCCAGTGCGAGTTACACCATTGCTTAGGGCTTCGTCATCACTTGGTGGAGTCGAACCACACGAACTGCCTGAGCTTAAGTTAGAACTGACACCCACCGCATTCAGCGCGGCTTGAACATCACTAGGATCGTAATTTAAATCACAAGCAGCATCCATTACACCATTGCCTGCTAAATCCCAGTTTGTGCTTGCGCTCCAATAAAGCTGATTTGCTCTCGTCATTACAATAAATGCTTTTTTAGTATCCCAACCTGGTGTGGTCGCTAAGTTATAAAATGCTTTATTGAATACGCCAGAACTATTATGAACATCCATACCTGAGTAATAACTTGATTGGTTGTCTATTGAATTACCATCTTGCGTTGGGTTATTCATGTAGCGCAATGCACCATTGCCTTTAAATATGTCTTTACCAACTAACCAGTCATTCGTGCCTTTCATGTAAAATTCAGCGGCTTCACCTGCCATATCTGAAAAAGCTTCATTTAAGCCACCAGATTTTCCGCTATAAACAAGTCCTGAGTTTTGCTCAGTAAATCCATGGCTAACTTCATGGGCCGACACATCAAGGCTAACAAGTGGATAAAAAGTGTTTTGGCCATCGCCAAATGTCATTGCACTGCCATCCCAAAATGCATTTTCATAGTTACTTGAATAGTGCACTCGCATTTTTAGCTGAAACGAAAATGGAGGTGTACCGATCCAGTCGTTATACATATTAAAAATTACATTGCCAAAATAATGTGCATCGTTGAGTGGTGAATACGCGCCGTTTATCTCCTTAAATGTATTTTCAGGACATGTAAATGAATAAGCACTCGTTCCACTTGTGCCGCCATTTAAGTTTATCGTACGAACATTCGCGTTATTCATCGTGCAATTATTACCTGACTGACTAACGTCTAAATTATCAAAGTCAGTGCCGTAAATGTACTTCCCTGTTTTTAAGTTACCACCAGGGCCTGTAGCATCGGCATGTTGTAGGTTATCTAAGCTAAATAATAGCTCACCCGAGTTCGCATCAATGATTTGATATGGACGAGATGGATTACTTCCATAAGTAACATAAGATACCTCGTATACTAGATGCGCTTTACTTTGATTGTCTACCCAAATGGCTAGTTGTGATTTTTCGTTGTGTTTTTTTAGTCCAACCGATTTGGCTGCTGCCGATGATTTTTGTAAACCTTTAGCAATGGCAAGCTTTTGATTGAGCTTCGGCACCACCGTATTTATATCACTTGATATATCGTATACGGCTGCACCGTGCGCATGCTTTAACTCACCATTGCTGCTAAACGTTAGACTTAACGTATCGCCAATTACAGGCAAGCCATTGTAAGTTTGTTGATAACGACGAGTAGTATCACCGTTATTGCTTTTTATTTCTTTTAATACAACTAGTTTGTTTCCTACTCCTAAACCCACTAATTGATCCGGGCTCTGCATTGCAATAAAAGATGCACTATTTTGCATTGCATTGCTTAGATCTGCTTCTTGGTTTAGGTATCTCTTATTCGCAGCTACTGCACTTGACGCTTGTACTAATGTAAAAGCAGCAAGAGTTGCTATTGTGATTTTAGATAAATTCACGTTTATGCTCCGTTAGATTTTTAGTTTGTAGTATTTTTGTATTAACCGAGAACGCCTGTCCCCGATAAGGGATCAGCTTATGTTACAAATTGACTTTTTGTAAATTAAACATTTAATTTACAAATAAAGTATTAGATAAATAATTAAACCCAAAATTTACAAATGGTTAACAGTAATATCTTGGCTACAGCTCTAACAAAAAGGAACAAAGTGTAAACATTAAGTTACTCTTACCTACAAAGTCACACAAAAACATCGTTTTTTAGTTAAATTAAAAACGAAAAAGCAGTTATAAACCTGCCATTAAAAATTTAATTACAATCGATAACACTGGCAATTTCACGTTAACTAAATGTCTCTACTGGACATAATAAAAAGTAACGAAATTGCCATAAACACTGTGACTCTTGCTAGTTACAGGAGTAACATACGCGGGTTTATAATCCTCCTTTTTGTGTGTCGTTTAAAAAATAGTTAAGGTTAATCAATGAATGCTTGGTACCTCATTTGTTTTCTCTCTGCAATTGCAATTTTTATAGCCTTTGCAAACCAGTACATCCTCAAAATGCAAACTACCATTGCCATTACTACCGGCTCTGTGGTTATTTCTTTATTACTGATTATTGCAGTAAAATTATTAGGCGATCAGAACGCATTAGCAATGACCCAAATTGTTTCCAGTATTGACTTTAACGAGTTACTACTTAAAGGCATGTTGGGGTTTTTACTTTATGCGGGTGCGCTCGAAATAAACCTACTTGCCCTGCGTAAGCAGCGGTGGGAAATTACTGCCCTGGTATTGTTTTCAACCATTGCTTCCACATTTATAGTGGGTTATTTGAGCTTTTATTTATTTTCAGTTTTTGGTTTTGATGTCCCTTTTATTTATTGTTTACTGTTTGGTGCGCTTATTAGCCCAACCGACCCTATCGCTGTACTTGCTATTATTAAACAAATGCGAGCGCCAGAAGGCATCTCAGTTCAAGTAGAAGGTGAGTCGCTATTTAACGATGGTATTGGTTTAGTTATATTTACCACTATATTTTCTGTTGCTTTTTATGGCACAGATGCACAATTTGGTGACATAGCAGAGCTATTCTTTGTTGATGCAATAGGGGGCATTGCGTTTGGTTTAGTCATTGCATTAGTTGGCCACTTTTTAATTATTAATAGCCGCGATGTAAATATTCGCTTATTAATTACCTTAACTATCCCAACAGCAGGTTTTGCTGCAGCAAATATTTGGGAAATATCTGGCGCACTTGCCATGGTAACCAGTGGCATATTAATGGGTAATATTACCCGCACTAAAGCAACCGAGCGTACGGGTCCCGAAGACACGCGCTACGTAAAAGATTTTTGGCATGCAACCGACAGCTTTCTAAACGCTCTACTGTTTTTAATAATAGGTATGCTAATAGTCACTATGCCAATCACGCTTGGCGAAATTGGTTTAGGGTTATTAATGGTACCTGTTGTACTGCTAGCACGCTTTATAAGTGTAGGCGCACCATTTGTAATTTTTAAACGCTTTAGAACTTACGATAAACACAGTGTTAAAATTTTGACCTGGGGTGGACTACGTGGTGGCCTTGCTCTGGCAATGGCGGCAGCAATCCCACGCGAGCAAGTTTTTGTAGGCGGTTCAGACCTACATAACCTAATCGTTATTGTTACTTACGTAGTGGTTATATTTTCTATTATTGTACAAGGATTAACTATTTCGCCGCTTATTCAAAGCAGCATTAAGTCAGCTGAGCAAGCCAAGTAATAAATGCTTTGTCTGCAACGCATTCAGTAACCAAGTTATTATAAAAACCACTTGGTTACTGTTACTCATGTGTTACAAAAACACTTTAAAGTTCTATAAATTGTTATTCTTTTTATTTATCTGCTTTGTTTAAATTAATCCGCTTGAAATGCAAATGAAAACAATTATAATTTTGACTTTTCCTCTACAGGGCTTTTCGATGTCCATAAATAATTCTCACATGTTTTTAAATTTGGTGTCTCTGAGCAAACGACAATTTCAATGTTTTTTTATGCTTTTTATAATGGTCATGGCAAGCTTTAGTGTTTCAGCCTCGCCTAATGAGCAAACAAAAATAAAACAAATTGCACAGCTTGCAGAGTATGTAGGTGTTGATTACGTGGCAGCTGTTGGGAATGGTGAAATACTTGATCCTGACGAATATCAAGAAATGACTGAATTTTCGCACGTTATTATTGAGCAAGCTGGACAGCTATCAAGCCAAACAAATGAGTTTGATACAGTAAAGGCACAAGCTAAAGCCCTGCATACAGCGATTGCCAATAAAGCGAGTGTTGCCGATGTACGTGCAGCAAGCTCAGCGCTTCGTGAGTCGCTACTTACCTTTATGCCGCAACTATCGTTACCTGCATCACTACTTCCTGTTGAGCAAACCAAAGCGCTTTTTGCTGCTAACTGTTCAATGTGTCACGGCCCTAGTGGTCAAGGCGACGGCCCGCTTGCAAAAAGCTTATCGCCAGAGCCTACCAACTTTACCGATGAAGAACGCGCAACTAACCGCTCATTAATGGGTTTATTTGACGCTGTAAGTAACGGTATTAACGACACGCCAATGGTTGCTTTTACTCAATTTAATGAACAACAACGTTGGTCTTTAGCTTTTTATGTAGGTAGCTTGGCATTTAAAGATGTTCAAAAACCACAAAATCTAGAGCAAAACATTACCGCTTCGCAGATTGTAAACTTAAACCCTGCACAATTATCGGCAGGTCAAAGTGAAGCACAAGCACATTACGTTAAATGGCTTCGTGGTAATCCAGAGCAACTATTTACCGGTAAAAAGAATCCGTTAACGGTTACTCGCACACAGTTGCTTGCAGCGCAAGCCGCGCATGCTAAAGGCAATTACTCACAAGCAAGTGATTTAGCAATTAGCGCTTACCTAGATGGCTTTGAGCTTGTTGAAAACAACTTAAATGCCTACGACGAAACACTGCGTAAAAACATCGAAGTACAACTGATGAACCTGCGCCAAACATTTAAAAACGAGAAAGATGCAGCCATCGTTGACGAAAAAGTAAGTTCAGCGCTAGCTCAACTCGCTAAAGCAGATAGCATGCTAAACGAAACCAAACTAACTGATGGTGCACTCCTCTCAGCGAGTTTAGTTATATTACTACGCGAAGGCCTAGAAGCACTCCTCGTTATTATTGCCCTTATGACCGTACTTATTAAAACTAAACGCCAAGACGCACTTAAATATGTACATGTTGGTTGGGTAACCGCACTTATTGCTGGTGGCTTAACGTGGGCTGCGGCGCAAACATTAATAGAAATAAGTGGTGCAAGTCGCGAAGTTATGGAAGGTGCTGGTGCATTGTTTGCCGCTGTAATTTTACTTTATGTTGGCGTATGGATGCACAGTAAAACCAGTGCGCAGCAATGGCAAAAATACATCAAAGACAATATAGATAAGCGTCTTGAGTCGGGTACATTATGGGGTTTAGCAGGGCTTTCGTTTATAGCCGTATACCGTGAAGTATTCGAAACCGTACTGTTCTATCAGTCTTTATTAACGCAAAGCTCGCCTGCTCAATATTCATCTATTGCTTCGGGTTTTGCGATAGCTGTAGCAATACTGGCTATTATTACGTGGGTATTAATTAAGTACTCAATTAAATTACCGGTTGCTAAGTTTTTTGCAATTACCACTTACCTATTATTTGCACTCTCGTTTGTACTTATGGGCAAAGCCGTTATTGCATTACAAGAGGCCGACATAATAGGTATTGCGCCGCTACCAATGAGCTTTGATATTGCATGGCTTGGTATAAAGTCAACATGGCAAGGTATTGTGGCTCAAATATGTGTGTTCGCTATATTTAGCTTTTATATATTTAAAAGCAAAAACCAAGAGTAATGCCAATCTGCTTAAGAGTTTAAGCTAATTGGCGTAAGCAAAATACATAGTAAAAAGGCCCGCAGGGCCTTTTTGAGTTGATTGCTTATGTATTTAGTAAAGTTGGTATTATCAAGCCCATGTATCTAAATGGGTGTTTTCGTCATCATCTAGGTTGGACTTTTTTTTACTATTTTGATCATCAAGCATATTGAGCTGTTTCTTTTTTTGTAACTCACGCCTTTTTTTATTCTCTAGTTCAACTTTTTCAGCGGCAGCGCCACTTTGCACACCCGCAATATGAAAAGCACTTTTTGACTCAACTTCTAGCCTAGTTATTCTTCCTAAATAAGGGATCATAATATCCATAAGTACTTCCTTATTTTTTCATTTTATAAATTAACCACTTGGTTTGAGTGGTAAACAACCAATTGTTGGCGAAAATTGCGCTTATTATCTTAATATTATCGACAGTTATAACATATGCTTTAATTAAGCTAAAAAAAACTTGCCATAATATAGCTGTTTATGTTTTTATGAATGCGAAATTTATTTAAACAGATAACAACTGCACGTTAACAAAACAACGGGCAGTTACATAGGATAAAAAATGCGCTTAAACCTGACAACAGTACATCATCACCACCATTCACCGGAATAACCTGTCAGGTCTTTCGCTGAGAGGTTATTCCTAAAAGGAACCTCTGGCGATTCAAATAACATTGATTCATTTTCGCCCTGAGGTTCCCCTCGGGGTTTTTAGTTTTTAAATTAAAGGAAAATGAATAATGAACAACAGTAATCGTCTACGTATCGCCATCCAAAAAGGCGGCCGCCTATCTAAAGATTGTCAAGATCTGCTTAAACAGTTAGGTGTTAAACTCAACCTTCGTGAACAACGCTTAATTGCACACTCAACTAATATGCCAATTGACGTACTACGTGTGCGCGATGACGATATTCCGGGTTTAGTAATGGACGGTGTATGTGACTTAGGCATAGTTGGCGAAAACGTACTAGTAGAAGTTCAAGCAGAACGGATGCGCCAAGGTGTTCCAAGTGAAGTAACCAAACTTTCAAAACTAGACTTTGGTTACTGTCGCCTTGCACTTGCATGGCCACAAGAGCTTGGCGCTCGTGATAAGAGCTGGTTTGAAGGCAAACGTATTGCGACTACCTACCCAGAAATTTTAACTCAGTGGTTAAAGCGCGAAGGTATTAACGCAAGTACAGTAATGCTTACGGGTTCTGTTGAAGTAGCACCGCGTGCGGGTTTATCTGATGCAATTTGTGATTTAGTATCTACTGGCGCAACACTTGAAGCTAACGGCTTAATTCAAGGCGAAACAATTTTAGAATCAAACGCGTGTTTAATTCAAAATAAAGATCTTCAAGATGCTGATAAACTAGCACTAATCAATAAGCTTATGCCGCGCCTACGTGGTGTTAGACAAGCTAAAGAAAGCAAATACATCATGCTACACGCACCAAAAAACAAACTTGATGAAATTTGTGAAATTTTACCTGGTTCTGGTCAACCTACTCTACTTGCCCTTGCTGGTAACGATGAATACGTAGCACTTCACATGGTAAGCAGCGAAACATTATTTTGGGAAACAATGGAGCAGTTAAAAGCCCTAGGCGCTAACTCTATTTTAGTTATGCCAATTGAAAAAATGATGGAGTAAGTGCCATGCTTCGTTGGAATGAGGAATCTTCACAAGTACAAGCAGCGGCGCTAATGCGCCCTGCAGTTTCTGCCAGCGCCAAGGTTGAAGCTATATGCAAAACTATTTTAGCTAACGTAAAAGAGCAAGGCGATGAAGCCTTACTTAGCATGGCTAAAGAGTTTGATAATAGATCTAACCCTCGCTTATGTGTTCCGCTTGATGAAATTAACGCATCAGAGCAAGCACTAAGTGCAGAGCTTAAATACGCAATTGATACCGCTTATGCAAACGTTAAACGTTTTCACGAAGCGCAATTGCCAAAAGATATTAAATTATCGACCCAACCAGGCGTTGTATGTGAACTGAAATATCAAGCCATCGAAGCAGTCGGTATTTATGTACCCGGTGGCAGTGCTCCACTGCCATCGTCGGTTATTATGCAGGGTGTATTGGCGCAATTAAGCGGCGCAAAAACCGTTGTACTTGCTACACCAGTACAAGGTGATAAAGCCATTAACCCTGCTATTTTATATGCAGCTAAGTTATGCGGTATTACTACTTTAATAGAAAGTGGTGGCGCAGGCGCAATTGCAGCAATGGCGTATGGCACCGAATCGGTTCCTAAAGTGAACAAAATATTTGGCCCAGGTAATAGCTTTGTAACAATGGCTAAACAGCTTGTTGCGCAAACTATTCCGGGTATGGCAATTGATATGCCAGCAGGTCCGTCTGAAGTACTTGTTATTGCAGATGAACGTGCGAACCCAGAATTTATAGCCGCCGATTTACTCTCACAAGCAGAGCACGGTGCAGACTCGCAAGTTATTTTATTATGTAACAGCGAGAATATTATAGAACAAACACAGCAGGCGCTTACACGGCAACTAGCTAACTTAAGCCGAAAAGACACGGCCGAAAAAGCGCTCGCTAATTCATCGCTTATTTTAGTTGATTCAATTGAGCAAGCATTTGACGTATCGGCGCAGTACGGACCAGAGCACTTAATTTTACAGTTAGCTGATGCAACACCATACCTAGATAAAGTTAAAAACGCAGGCTCAGTATTTGTAGGTGACTACACGCCAGAATCAGCAGGCGATTACGCATCGGGTACTAACCACGTATTACCAACGTATGGCTACAGTGCAACGTACTCAAGCTTAAACTTACTTGATTTTTTCCGTACTTATACAGTGCAAACAATAAGTAAAAGTGGATTAACTGAGCTTTCGAAAGCTATTTTACCACTTGCAGATGCAGAAGGCCTTGATGCCCACGCTAATGCGGTTTCAATTCGTTTAGAGGCAATTAAAAATGAGCAGTGAGAGCGCACAAGCGACAAGCTTATTACCTAAAAATATTGCAGCCCTTGCTGCATACAGCTCTGCAAAAAGTGAAAAGCTAACCGGTACTACGTGGCTAAATGCTAACGAAAGCCCGTATGCTAAAAATCTTGAACTGAGTATTGAAGATTTAAATCGCTACCCTGATCCACAACCGCAACTGGTTATTGACCGTTACGCCGCTTATACAGAGCTTGAAAGCGAAAATGTATTAATGACGCGCGGCGCAGATGAAGGCATTGAGCTTTTAGTGCGCACATACTGTGAGCCAGCTAAAGACAGCATCGCGTTATTTTTACCAACCTACGGTATGTACAAAGTAACCGCCGATACACACAACGTTGGCATTAATGCGCTTACGCAAGAATTATTATTAAGTGGCAGTGCTGACGAAATAGTCGCAGCTGTTGGCAGCTCAAAACTAGTATTTATTTGTAACCCAAATAATCCAACGGGCAGCTTAACGCCACTTGATAAAGTAAAAGCAATTGCAACGGCACTAACGGGTAAAGCACTGGTAATTGTTGATGAAGCCTATATAGAGTTTTGCCCAGAGCAAAGCGCGACTAAGCTTGTTAATGAATTTAGCAATGTAGTGGTTTTGCGTACGCTTTCTAAAGCCTTTGCACTAGCAGGCCTCAGAACAGGCTTTACCCTTGCACAAGCAGCAACTCTTGCGCCAATTCGTAAAGTCATTGCGCCGTATCCGGTATCTGGCGTAATAGCAAGCATTGCAGCGCAAGCAATTGCACCTGATGCAATTGCATCAATGCGTCGCCAAGTGACTATTTTAAATAGCTTAAAAGCTAAATTGGTAGATTGGCTAAACGCCTCCCCTGCTGCATTAAAAATTCTCACTGGTGGAGGTAACTTTGTTACTTTAAAATTAGCCGATAAAAACTACTTTAAAATTGCACTTGAGCAAGGTTTGGTTATGCGCGCTTTTACGCTATACGGTGAAGACGACTGGCTACGAATTTCAATTGGCAGTGAACAAGAACTTGAACAAGTAAAAATTTGGTTAGATGGCTTACAAACGCCAGCTACCGCAGCATCTTTAGCAGGAAACGAAGTATCATGAGTAACCCCTATTTATTTATCGACCGCGACGGCACTATTATTGAAGAGCCGATTACCGACAAACAGGTAGATAGCCTTGAAAAGCTAGCATTTTTACCTGGCGTTATCCCTGCGTTATTACAATTACAAGCTGCAGGTTACCGTTTAGTTATGGTATCTAACCAAGATGGTTTGGGCACAGATAGCTTCCCGACTGCTGACTTTGATATTGCACAAGACAAAATGATGGACATAATGCAAAGCCAAGGCATTAGCTTTGAGACCGTATTAATTTGCCCTCACTTTAACGAGCAAAACTGCGATTGCCGTAAACCTAAAACAGGCTTACTTACCGAGCTTATGCGCTCAGGCAAAGTAGATTTAGCACGCTCTTTTGTTATTGGCGACCGTGAAACAGATATTGGTCTTGCTCAAAATTTATGTTGTGAAGGTATTTTATACGACGGCGATTGGAGTGCAATAGTAACTAAATTGACCACTGCAAACCGCGAAGGTCGTGTTACACGCAACACTAAAGAAACCCAAATTGATGTAGCCATAAACCTAGATCAAACTAAAAATGGCAGCATTGACACCGGACTTGGCTTTTTTGATCACATGCTTGATCAAATTCGCACGCACGCAAACATTGGTTTAAACATTAAAGCCAAAGGTGATTTACACATAGACGAGCACCACCTTGTTGAAGACATTGGTATTGCCTTAGGTGTCGCACTTAAACAAGCCCTCGGTACTAAATCGCAAATTGCACGCTATGGTTTTGCGCTACCTATGGATGAATGTAAAGCTGAAGCACAAATTGATTTATCGGGCCGTGCATCGTTTGTATTAAACGCTAACTTTAGCCGCGAAAAAGCAGGCGATTTAGACGTACAAATGGTTGAGCACTTTTTCAAGAGCTTAAGTGATAACGCCGCCATTAGCCTTATTTTATCGGTAAGCGACGGTAACTGCCATCACCAAGTAGAAGGTTTATTTAAAGCATTTTCACGCGCTCTTCGTATGGCAGTAGCACAAGACACGACCCAACAAACAGCCAGCTCTAAGGGATGTTTATGATTGCCATAATTAATACCGGTTGTGCCAATATAAATTCAGTACGTTTTGCGTTTGAACGCTTAGGGCAAACACCAACAGTAATTACATCACCAGAGCAATTAGCGGGTTTTGAGCGCGCTATATTGCCAGGCGTAGGTCATGCATCGGTTGCTATGAAACGCCTAGTCGATAACGGCTGGCAACAAGCTATAAATGAATACCAGCGCCCGCTTATGGGTATTTGTTTAGGTATGCAGTTACTGTGCGAAAGCACCGAAGAAGGTAACGTACAGTGCCTAGGTAAAATACCAGGACAAGTAAAAGCGCTTGATGTAGGCAATTTAACGTCGCCGCATATGGGTTGGAATAACTTAAGCGTTAACAAAGAGCATGCGTTAACTAAAGGGCTAACGCTTGATGAGCAAGTGTATTTTGTTCATAGCTTTGCGCACACTGTAAACGACGCCACACTCGTGAGCGGCGAGTACGGTCAAACCTTTTCAGCCATTGTTGCTAAAGACAATTACGCGGGCATGCAATTTCACCCAGAGCGCAGCGCAAAAGTTGGCGCACGTTTATTACAAAATTTTGTTGATTGGCAGTTGTAAGCTGTCCATTAACTAACAAAAAAGAGATTATTTGTGATTATTCCAGCATTAGACGTATTACAAAATCAAATTGTGCGCTTGTACCAAGGTAAATACGACACAGCACAATTTTACCCTTTCGAACTTGGCGCGCGTTTAAAAGAATACGCCGACAGTGGCGCAGGTAAACTACACCTTGTAGATTTAGAAGGTGCACGCGATCCAAGTAAAAAGCAGTGGAAACATATTCAAGCTGCAACCAAAGCACTTAACGTACCGTACCAAGTAGGTGGCGGTATCCGCTCAGAGCAAGATGTAAGTGATTGGCTAAAAGCCGGTGCAAACCAAGTTGTTATTGGTTCAATGGCAGTAGAAAAACGCGAACAAGTAAAAGCCTGGATTGAGCAATTTGGCGCAGAGCACTTTGTAATTGCTCTTGATGTAAATAAAACAGCCACGGGCTGGGCACCTGCAACGCACGGTTGGTTAAGTGAATCTGAATTTGGTTTACTTGAGCTGGTAGATTTTTACGTGGGCTTAGGTGTTATTGACTTTTTATGCACGGACATCAGTAAAGATGGCACCATGACGGGTCCATCATTTGAGCTTTACGAAGATCTAACTCGCCACAACAGCACAATTAAAGTGCAAGCCTCAGGGGGCGTAAGCTCACTTGACGACATTAAAAAGCTTAAAGAGCTAGGTGTGGGCGGCGTTATTTTAGGTAAATCATTGCTTGATGGCGCATTTAGCGTTGAGGAGGCATTGGCATGTTATCAAAACGCATAATTCCATGTTTAGACGTTAAAGACGGCCAAGTAGTTAAAGGCGTTAAGTTTAAAGGTCATGAAGTTGTTGGCGACATTTTGACAATGGCTAAAGCCTACAGCGAAGCTGGCGCCGATGAACTGGTTTTTTACGAAATCAGTGCAAGCGTTGAAAAACGCCTACTTGATGTAAACTGGGTAGAGAGCATTGCACGCAATATCGATATTCCATTTTGTGTAGCGGGCGGTATTAAATCGGTCGCTGATGCAGCGCGTGTACTTGAGCGCGGTGCTGACAAAATAAGTATTAACAGCCCTGCTATTGCACGCCCTGAACTTATTAAAGAATTACACGATGAGTTTGGTAAGCAATGTGTAGTAGTCGGCATAGACAGCTTTTTTGATGAAACTACTGGCGAGTATTTAGTTTATCAGCTTACTGGCGATCCTAATGCATCAAGCCGTACGCGTTATAAAACACAAGAATGGGTTAAACGTGTACAAGATTTAGGCGCAGGCGAAATTGTATTAAACTGTATGAACCAAGATGGCGTTCGTAACGGTTACGACAACGAGCAGTTAAGTAAAATTCGCGAGCTATGTAACATTCCTTTAATCGCCTCTGGCGGTGCGGGTAGTATGCAAGATTTTGTTGATGTATTTAAACAAAGCAAAGTAGATGGTGCATTAGCCGCCAGCGTTTTTCATAAAAATGTGATTAACATTGGCGAACTAAAACAATTTTTAACAGATAACCAAGTGGCAGCAAGATTATGCAAGTAACACAACAAAACCAAGCTCAAGTCGATTTCGCTAAAAGTGAAATGATCCCTGCTATTATTCAAGATGCCCGCTCTGGTGTTATTTTAATGCAAGGCTTTATGAACAGCGAAGCACTCGCTGTTACGCTTGATACCAATAAAGCGACGTTTTACTCCCGTTCAAAATCGCGTTTATGGACTAAAGGCGAGTCATCAGAAAACTACTTAAACGTAGTATCTGTGCATACCGATTGTGACTACGATTCAATTTTAGTACTTGCCAACCCAGAAGGCCCAACGTGCCACTTAGGCACACAAAGCTGTTTTGGTGATGAAGCAAAACCAAGTTTAAGCTTTTTAGCACAGTTAGAAGATGTGATTGTAGCGCGTAAAAACGACGACCCTGAAAAAAGCTACACAGCGTCATTATTTGCAAAAGACTTAAGCCGTAGTTGTCAAAAAGTAGGTGAAGAAGGCGTAGAAGTTGCCCTTGCCGCTATGAAACACGATAACGATGAGCTAACAAACGAGTCTGCTGATTTAATTTATCACCTTACCGTATTGCTACAACGCCAAGGCTTAGCCCTTGAAGATGTAGTTAAATGCTTACAAGGTCGCCATAAATAGCATTAGTTGTAACTAACAAAGAGGCTCATATTTATATGGGCCTTTTTATTTTTACAGTAAATCACGTGTGATATAGTGCGTGGCTAAATTAATCGGTTACTGTGAACTATGAAAAACTATATTATTCCTTCTATTGTCGCATTTATTTTAGTTATCGCGTTTATTTTAGCGGGCTGTACCAGCAAAACTAATCAGACTACAACTACAGCAACCACTACTACAACGAATCAGTCTGTAAAAACCACAGTAACACTCGATGAATGCAGCACCATAAATAACCTAATAAATGGTTATGAATCTGGTTTTAATTCAATAAAAACAGATAAAGTAAATAACCAGTTTACTAATAAATGGCGTACTAATACTCATATTATTGGAGCAACCTGTACGGTTACTTTAAATAAGTCAGAGCAAACAAGCTACCAATGCCAAACACCTGTTAATACACAAACGCAAACCGTAAAGTCCCATCAAAAACTGGCTAAGCAATTACGCCAATGCTTAACCACAACAGGTTGGTTTGAAAGCCAAAAAGAAACAGCAAGTTCAATTTACAGCACCTTTGTACTTGATACTAAAACCCCTGTCATTACACTCTCTACCAATCAAGAAGGTAATGGGTTCACTACTCGCTTTGAAATTGCACCACCGTTAGGACTTTAATAATGCGCCAATTAAATCAAAACAAAAAACCATCTAAATTTAAAACTGATTGCCTAGGAATATGCGAAAGGCGCAGCGGTTACTGCACCGGGTGTGGGCGTACCAACGAAGAAATTTTTGATTGGATAATATTATCTGAAGATGAAAAAAAAGCGATTTTAGAAACACCACGAGCAGATGCTAACTCATAACAAATAAAGCCCCTAAATGTTAAAAGTTTTTAGTTAACTGATTAACTAAAAACTTTTTACTTGTTGTGGCTATTCATTTTAGTTGCGCTAATACAACTTTCGACTACTTGCTCAAATGAGTTATTAATATCTATATTTATAACATTGGGCTCATCTTCTTTTGGTACTTCTAGCGCTTCAAATTGGCTTTTGAGTAAATCAACAGGCATAAAATGCCCTTTTCTGTCCTGCATACGGTTTTTAACCAGCTCAAAATCACCATAAAGATGTAAAAAGGTAATACCTATATTTCCGTCACATATTTGTTCTCGGTATTTCTTTTTTAATGCAGAGCAGACTATTACCGCAATTTCATTTTTCTTTTCAATGCTAAATGCAGCATCACGTATTCTTTCTAGCCAAGGCACACGATCAGCATCGTTTAAAGGCTGCCCAGATGACATTTTTAATATATTAGCCTTGGGATGTAAGTCGTCTCCGTCGATAAATTTAGCGCCAATGCGCTTTGCTAATGCATCACCCACACTTGACTTTCCTGTGCTTGAAACCCCCATTACAATATAAACACGACCTACATTTGTGTTACTCATGTATTTACCCTCGCCTTAATTTAATAATTAATTATTTTCAATGTATATATTATATTGAGTTACGGGTAACATGTTACTCGTAACAAATGCGAAAGTGAAGTTAAACACACACTAAACATCATAATTCACACTGAATATAAGTAGGGAAAAATGTCAGATTTATCATTAATACTAACAGCGGCAGGCTCCATATTTTTATTGCTTTTCTTAGTAATGAAAGTACGACTACATGCTGTCGTCTCTTTGATCCTTGTTTCTATGATTGCAGGATTATTCTCAGGAATGAGCCCTGAAATAATTGCCGCTACAATTCAAAAAGGAATGGCTGGAACACTAGGCTTTGTAGCGGTGGTGGTCGCTTTAGGCGCCATGTTTGGCAAAGTAATGGAAGAAACCGGCGCGCTGGATCGTATTGCCCACACACTTTTATACCGTTTTGGAGAAAAAAACGCTAATTGGGCGCTTACCTTTACGGGCTTTATTTGTGCCCTCCCCCTGTTTTTTGATGTGGCCGTTGTACTTTTAATCGGTATTGTTTTTGCTGTGGTAAGAAAAGGCGGTGGCAGCGTTGTTAAAATTGGTATTGGGCTACTTGCTGGGATAGCGTCTTGTCAGGCGTTTCTTATTCCTGCGCCAGGGCCGATTTTGGTTGCCTCTCAATTAGGCGCTGACTATGGTTATATGATTTTATTTGGCCTTATTGCTGCCATACCGGCAATGATTATAGGAGGTCCAATTTGGGGCTCTATTATTTCTAAATCTATTCATGTAGAACTCCCACAACACGAACAAATCGACGATAACCAAAGAGTTGGTAAAGGCACACCTAGTTTTGGATTAGCATTAGGTTTGATTGCTTTGCCATTAATTATGATTAGTTTAAATACTATTGGTAGTCGCTTTGCTGAAAAAGACTCTGATTTATATAATTGGTTAGCCTTTATAGGTCATCCATTTACTGCAATTTTAGTTGCCTGCCTAATGGCATTTTATTTGCTCGGCGCAAGGCGCGGTGTCCCTAATGCTAGAATCATGGAAATTTGTGGTAGTGCCTTACAACCTGCGGGAATTATTATTCTTGTCACTGGTGCCGGTGGGGTATTTAAACAAGTATTAGTTGATTCAGGAGTAGGTACGGCACTGGGTAATTACTTAGCTGGCTCAGGCTTACCGATTGTAATACTCGCTTTTGTATTATCAGCCGCTGTGCGGGTTATTCAAGGCTCAGCGACAGTAGCTATGCTTACAGCGTGTGGCTTAATCATTCCAATGCTTCAGCCTTTAGGCCTTGATGGAGCGCAGCTTGCCGCTGTCACTATCGCTATTGGTGGGGGCTCTATTGTGCTCTCCCATGTAAACGACTCAGGATTTTGGTTAGCGAGTCGCTATCTCGGTTTGAGCGAAATGCAAACTCTTAAAACATGGACGGTAATGGAAACCATTATTGGTACTGTTGGCGCACTTGTCGCTATGATTATTTCTCTGTTTTTGTAAAATTACAGTGCGTAGAGCTATCACACATATAAAAATTACCTGAGCCTTTTGTTATTTAGGCTCAGGTAATTAAGCTCATGTAATTTGAGTATTTAAACACTTTTACCTAGATGAACTATATAACCAGTATCAATTACTTGCTTATAATTCATGCTCGTATCCAAATCGGAATTAATCCGGCTCAACAATTCTCTTCCCGCAACATTACCTATCTGATAACGAGGTGTGATCACACTTGCTAATTGAGGCACCATTGCTTGGCCAATATCATGGCCATGAAAACCCACAACCCCCATTTGGCTAGGCACTAAAATGTTGTTTCGCTGGCACTCAAAAATAGCCCCAATTGCTAAATCATCATTAGTACAAAACAAACAGTCAGTATCTGGATAGTCAGTACGCGCTTTTTGTAAAAGTTCAGCGCCTAAACTGTAAGATGAAGCTTGATCAGTCATCACACTTTTAGGCGTAAAGCCTTTAGCTAACATAGCATCTGAATAGCCTTGAAATTTTAGGCGTGTTCGTACATCGAGCCTTGCTCCAATATAAACAATATTACAATAGCCTTTATTTAAAAGTGCTGTCGTCATATCAAAAGCGGCTTTAACGTTATCAAAACCAACCGCTTGCTGCATAGGAGAGTGATGAGTATCCATTATTTCAATCACAGGTACGCCTGACATTTCAATCATTTTTAGCGTTCTGTCTGTGTGTGTGGTTTCTGATAAAATTAAACCATCAACGTGGTACGACAATAAATACTCAACCCGTTTTTCTTCAATTTCAGGGTTGTAACCATAATGGGCCAACATTGTTTGGTATCCTGCAGGCCCTGTTACATCTTCAATGCCTTTTATAACTTGAGCAAATACGTGGTTCGTTAACGATGGAACGAGTACACCAATAGAGTAGCTTTTAGCATTAGAGAGTAAATCAGGGGCTTTATTTGCAATGTAACCTAGCGTATCAATAGCTGCACTAATTTTAGTGCGAGTAGACTCTGATACTTTTTCGGGATTACGTAAATAACGACTCACCGTCATTTTGGTTACACCAACCGCATCGGCAATATCTTGAAGAGAAGAACGTTTGTTTTTTTTCATCACACACAATTAAATAAAATGTTACTTGTAACATACCAACTATTGTGAAAAATCACTACTTTTAGCCATTTTTATTTAGGTTAAAATAATAAATATTTAGCCTACCGCCTGTATTTAAACTGTTGCTAACTGAATGGTTAAAAAAGTTTAGAAAACCTAAACCTTTTTAACAAACGATACTGTATTTACAGTAAAGCTGAACAAGCATTTCTAAATAATGTAATTTTAAGCTTTATCGAGCGCTTGGCTTACATCGGCAATTATGTCTGCAATGTTTTCAATACCAACCGACAAACGAATTAAATCGCGACTTACGCCCGCATTAGCAAGTTCTTCATCATTTAGTTGGCGGTGTGTGGTTGACGCAGGATGGCACGCAAGCGACTTGGCATCGCCAATATTAACTAAGCGTAAAATCATGTTTAGCGCATCAATAAAACGAGTACCTGCTTCTAGACCACCTTCAATACCAAAGCTTAAAATACCCGATGCTTTGCCACTGGTAATTTTTTGGCTCATTTCGTTATACGGGCTTGATTTTAATCCTGCGTAATTAACCCAAAGCACTTTTGGATGATTTTCTAAATACTCAGCCAGATGCTGTGCATTTTCGCAGTGGCGATCCATTCTTAAGCCTAAGGTTTCAAGGCCGATTAAAATGTCAGATGCGTTTTTAGGCGCAAGCGCTGCGCCGGTATTTCTAAGTGGCACTACTCTACAACGCCCAATAAATGCAGCTTCAGCAAAGGCTTCGGTATAAACCACATTGTGATACGACGGATCGGGCTCGTTCATCATTGCAAAACGTGTAGCATTCGCTTTCCAATCAAATTTTCCTGAGTCGACAATCATGCCGCCAATAGCAGTACCGTGCCCGTTTATATACTTTGTAAGTGAGTGAACCACTATATCGGCGCCCAGCTCAAATGGGCGGCATAAATACGGCGTAGCCACGGTATTATCAACAATAAGCGGCACACCTTTGCTGTGTGCAATACGTGCTAAACGTTCAATATCAACAATATTACCTGCAGGATTACCAATAGATTCACAAAAAACAGCGCGGGTGTTGTCGTCAATTGCATTCTCGAACGCGGTAAAGTCATCGGCCTTTATCATGCGTGCTTCAATACCTTGCCTAGGTAAGGTATGTGCAAATAAGTTATACGTGCCACCATATACTTGGCTGGTACTCACAATATTAGTGCCTACTTCGCACAAGCATTGAATAGCATACGTAATAGCGGCCATCCCAGAGGCCACGGCTAGCCCACCAATACCCCCTTCCATCGCAGCAATACGTTGTTCAAGTACGGCATTGGTTGGGTTCATTATGCGGGTGTAAATATTTCCAGGTACTTTTAAATCAAATAAATCAGCGCCATGCTGCGTATTATCAAATGTATAAGAAGAAGTGTGATAGATAGGCACGGCTGCCGATTTGGTCGTAGCCTCAGATTCGTAACCGTGGTGCAGAGCTAATGACTCTAATTTCATAATTATTTCCTTCAATTAATTTACCACTAAGCTAGCACTTCTTGGCTATAAAATGCACATGAAATATAGTAAAGAATGCTGAGGTGGTTTGATTTAAGTTAAAGGCAGTGATTAGCAGACATTCCAAGGCTAAATAGCAACTAGTCAGCCCTTTTACTAACAATATAATAACCCACCCCAAGTATAATATTTATTATTGGTAATAATTTACACAATTTGCTATTAATAGAAGCCCATAAAATAAGGATATTCCAGCGTAAAAAATAAAAGTATCCTTCAATAAACCTGCAGTGTAATAAAAGGAGTTATTAGTATGTCAAAAGTGTTCGAGTTAAAATAAAACAAAAATATTGCCATAAAAATGAGTTGTGGAGTGACATTAATTTGCGCTACATACATATCATTCCATAACATATTTGTAGGACTAGGTTTAGCTGTCGTCTCTATTCTCATAACTTACTCTGTATTAAGTAAGAAAGGTAGTTGGTTCTCTTAGTTATAACTTGAAACTATTTGCGTAACGTTATTCATACCAAGCAATCAAAGTAAGGCTATACAATATTAATGAATGCTGAAAACGCCATAGAGAGCCATCACCGAAAGCTCTCTGATATTTTAAATAATGAGTTCGAAAATCTTTACGAATCAATTAAGAGTGACAAGTTAAGAATTTTATTCTCTACGCTTCACTCTAGCGTCACTAGTCTTTTTGATTCGATGAATAATAGACTTCCGACAGATGAAGACTCGGCTCACTTCTGGGCAGAACCGAGTAGAGATCTCATTAGCTCTATAGAAACCATTGAAGCTTTAGAGAGATCTTTAAAGAACTCTGAACATGCATTCTCTATCGAGGAGTACCACCGAGACAAGCTTACTTTTTGCAAGAGCTTTTTAAGCAAAAGTGGTGGGAGTACAATTCCCGCTTATACTGAAAAGTTAGAGCTCTATTACACTATCCCGATATTTTTTCCACAAAGCTCTGTAAAAATTGAGAATAAAAATAATACAGCTGACCTAAAGGCGCTTGGTAGCGGATCTTATGCAAACGTCTATAAATATTTCGACAGTTTCTATCTTAAAAATTTTGCTTTAAAACGAGCAAAGAAAGATCTAAATGCAAAAGAAATTGAAAGGTTCAGGCGTGAGCACGAACAAATGAGCATGCTAAGCTCACCATATATTCTCGAAGTTTATGGGTTCAATGAAAAAAACAATGAGTATGTTATGGAATTTATGGACAGCTCTTTAGATAAATACATGTTAAAAAATAATTCCACGTTGTCGTTCCAAGATCGCATTAAGTTAGGATTACAAATCCTCAGAGCTTTCTCGTACATACATTCCAAAAGTATTTTACACAGAGATATTAATCCTAAGAATATCTTACTTAAAGAATATGATGATGTAGCAGTAGTGAAAATAGCAGATTTTGGACTAGTGAAAATCGTTGATAGTGAACTAACTTCGCCTGATTCAGATTTTAAGGGGTACTATAATGATCCAAGCTTAGTTACGGAAGGCTTTGATAGCTATAGTATTTTGCATGAAACATACGCGTTGACTCGCATTTTATATTATGTGTTAACCGGAAAAAGTAAGACTGAAAAGTCACCAGAAAATGTCCGTGATTTCATTAATAGAGGTCTTAGCAGCGATAAGGCTATTAGATTTAAGAATATTGACGAATTAGGCAAGGCTTTTCAAACCATCACGCCAATGTGATTTGGCCGCGTACCATAAAAAGCCCTGCAATTAGTAGCCATAAATAAGCGAATCAAACACCAACAAAAAAGGCGCTTCCTTTACGGTAAGCGCCCTTCTCTTATCTCACTAATTACTTATTTTACGATTGTCATTTCGTCTAACAAGTTTTGTGCATTATCTACTTTATCCATTACCCACAGCATGTAGCGTGAATCAACGTGGATTGAGCGATTAAGCTCTGGGCTATAATTCCAATCACCAATAATACTTTCGTAAACACCGTCAAACAGTAAGCCTACAAGCTCTGCTTTACCGTTAAGTGTTGGCGAACCTGAGTTACCACCTGTTGGGTCATCATTTAATAAAAAGTTAACAATCATTATTTTGAGCGAAGTAAACTCCTGCCTACAGGCATACTATAATCATTAAATTTATTAACCTAAAAATACAGTTTAAGAGTGCTAGCCGTATAATTAAATATAAACACAAAGGGTAGTGAGCAAAAACATACTGTAAAACGTCTATGTTGACATAACAACCCTCAATGTATACGATTTACATATAAATCATATACGGTATATATAATGGGAATAGTGAAAATATCAGATGGGCTGCATGAAGAAATTAGAAAATCGAGTAATATCATGTCCAGATCTATCAATTCACAAGCAGAGTTTTGGATTAAAATAGGCATGCTTGCTGAGTTAAATCCGACACTTACCTACCATGAAATAATTAAAAAACAACTTATAAAAGAAAAGCTTACTATTCAGGATCTTTTACATGAGTAAAGCAACAATAAAGACTGATGCAGAAATTGAGCTCATGAGAGAATCAGGAAAGCTTTTAGCTCAGGTATTTAAAATGCTTGATGATTTTATTTGCGAGGGCATAACTACGTTAGATATAGACACTAAAGTAGAAAGCTATATTACCAATGTGTTACATGCTCGTCCTGCCAGTAAAGGCCAATATGGCTATCGGTATTCATTGAACTCATCTGTTAATGACGTAGTGTGCCATGGTGTACCCAATAATATTTATAAATTAAAAAACAAAGATATTTTAAATATTGATATTACCTTAGAGAAGAATGGTTATATCAGTGATTCAAGTAAAATGTATACTTTTGCAGCGACAAGCTCAGAAGCCAAACGTTTGGTTAAAACGACTTATGATGCTATGTGGGAAGGTATTAAGGTGGTAAAGCCAAAAGCAACGCTTGGTGACATTGGCTATGCTATTCAAAAGCACGCTGAATCTTCTGGCTATAGTGTAGTACGTGAATATTGCGGTCATGGTATTGGTAAAGAAATGCATGAAGAGCCGCAAGTTTTGCACTATGGTAAACCTCATACAGGGTTAGTACTTGAAGCAGGTATGACCTTTACTATAGAGCCTATGATCAACCAAGGTTCCAAGAAGGTAAAAACTAAAAAAGATGGATGGACCGTCGTAACAAAAGACAAGAAACTTTCTGCTCAATGGGAACATACCGTTCTAGTAACAGAAACGGGCTTCGAAGTTTTAACACTTCGCGATGAAGAGAAGAGTGCTTAGCAAAACTAAGCATTATTTGCGCGAGGTAAACTCCCGCCTACAGGGCTGGCGTTATATTTGTAGGCGGGGCTTTATGTCGCGCTTTTGCGTTTCTGTTTTACTGCGCGCGAGGTAAACTCCCGCCTACAGGGCTGGCGTTATATTGTAGGCGGGGCTTTATGCCGCGCTTTTGTGGTTTTCCTATATTTGCGCGAGGTAAACTCCCGCCTACAGGGCTGGCGATATATTTGTAGGCGGGGCTTTATGCCGCGCTTTTGTGGTTTTGCGTTTCTGCGCGCGAGGTATACTCCCGCCTACAGGGCGGGCGTTATATTTGTAGGCGGGGCTTTATGCCGCGCTTTTGTAGTTTTGCGTTTCTGCTTTACTGCGCGCGAGGTAAACTCCCGTCTACAGAGCTGTTGTTATATTGGTGAGCGGGGCTTTATGCCGCGCTTTGCGGTTTTCCTATATTTGTGCGAGTTAAACTCCCGTATAAAGAAGAAAAACAATTAATTAATCAGTTAACTCCCTACAAAAAGGCGCTTCCTTCACGGTAAGCGCCCTTCTCTTATCCACTTATTACTTATTACTTATTACTTATTTTACGATTGTCATTTCGTCTAATAAGTTTTGTGCGTTATCTACTTTATCCATTACCCACATTATGTAGCGACTAATGTAGCTACAAGAGGTTTTAAACGCATTATAGAATCCTTTTTATTTGTTTCTATAACAGGTTACTCGTCAGTAGCTAATTAGGTCAATAGCCGTGCAATGATATGTTACAATCAAGTGTTTAATCTTATTAATTATTTAAAATTCATTGAAAAATCAAGAAACTGTTTTGCTGGTATTGGTTTGCTAAAGTAAAAACCTTGCATAAAATCACAGCCCAACTGTTTTAATAAAGTATGCTGCTCTTTTGTTTCTACACCTTCGGCTACAACTGTCAGTCCTAAACTGTGCGACATAGCAATTATTGCTCTTACGAGGTTAAAATCTTCTTTATTTAATACGATGCCATCAATAAAACTTCTATCTATTTTGAGTACATTAAAAGGGTACTCTCTCAAATAACTCAATGATGAATAACCAGTACCAAAGTCATCCAGTGATAAGTTAATGCCTAATGCAGTGATTTCAGTCAATATATCAACAACATTAGTATGACAACTCATCAATACTCCCTCCGTAATTTCAAATTCTAAACTTTCGGGATTTACATCAGCGTCGATCAGTGAGTTTTGAATAAAACGAAGTAATCCCTCATCTCTAAACTGACGAGGAGATAAATTGACTGCCATTGTATATTTTTGCTCGTGTTTACAACTACCTTGCCACTCATTTAAGAAGTGTAATGCTTGGCTAATCACAAACTTGCCAATAGGCACTATTAACCCAGTATTTTCAGCAATAGGTATAAATTCATCTGGTGTTACGTTGCCTAATACGGGGTTATGCCACCTTAATAAAGCTTCTGCGC
Organism: Pseudoalteromonas sp. Z9A4; assembly: GCF_011378845.1. NCBI lineage: Bacteria > Pseudomonadati > Pseudomonadota > Gammaproteobacteria > Alteromonadales > Pseudoalteromonadaceae > Pseudoalteromonas > Pseudoalteromonas sp. Z9A4. Next base: position 134,918 of record NZ_WTLA01000003.1, on the reverse strand, counting down.
CAATAATATGTTTATTTTTAACATCAAATTGGGGTTGATAGAATAATTCGAACTCATTGCGTTCAAGCGCTGAACTCATTTGCTCTTCAATTGCTAAACGCCGTTGGATAACTACGTTCATTTGTTTTGCAAAAAAAGAATAAGTATTTCGGCCGAATGCTTTAGCTTGATACATTGCGGTATCTGCATTACGTAGTAAATCCGAAGCTGAACTGCCGTTTTCAGGATACATAGCAATGCCTGCACTCAACGTAACCATTAATTCGCGGCCTTCTATTTTAAATGGTTCTCTAAAGTTTTTAAGTAATTTATCAATTATAGCTAGCGCACTTTTTGCACAGGTTAAGTTTGGTAATAATACAATAAACTCATCGCCTCCTAGTCTTCCTACCATACCGCTATCACTGATAGTTCCCTGAAGCCTTGCAGCTGCTTCAATTAATAGTTTATCGCCAACTTCGTGCCCAAGTGAATCGTTTATTTTTTTAAAATCATCTAAATCAAGAAAACATACAGCGGCATTACCTTTATGTTCATTTGCACTTTTCAAAATTTCAGATAACTTATCTAAAGCTAAAAAACGATTAGGAAGTGATGTTAAGCTATCAAAATAGGCTTGATGGCGTATCAGTTCATCTGATTTATGTTGTTCAGTAATATCACGTACAATAACCATAACTTGCTCATATTGAGGTACATGATTTATACGAGCTTCAAAATATACGGTGCCTTTAGGCAGTTTTAGTTCATATTCAAAGCTAACCATTACTTTTTGTTTTAGTGCTAGGGCAATATTAACCTGAAATTTAATCGCAATTTCATCAGGTAATACTGCAAACATTCTTTTACCAATAAATTCATCTGGATTAACATATAGGTTATTCTCATTGCTGGCGTGGTAGTCAACTATGGTGCCATCTTCTTGCATTAAGAAAAATAAATCAGGAATTGCTTCGAATATGGTTTCAAGCATTTTTTCTTTGAAGACAGCCTGCCCTTGGGCCTTTTTTACATCGGTTAAATCAATATCTATGCAATACATTTGTTTAATATTATATTGATTTATAAACATTACATGACTTGAAAAAACACACACCTGCGCGCCATTTTTACGCTGCAGAATAAGCTCCGCTGCAGGGATTTCTTCATCATTATTAAGCCAATTTGTATGAGCAGATACAACCGCATCTTGCATTGGGGGAGGAATAATTAAATCTTCAAGTTTTTGTCCAGAAGCTTCCTGTGCACTATAGCCATAAAGATACTCACTACCTTTATTCCAATAAATTACACGTCGTTGTTCGTCATACCCTTGCACAGAAATAGCATTAACCGCATCAAATAATTGATGGAGGGGGTCATTTGTAACAAATTGATGAGTTAGCGCATTTACAACTTTATCTATTTTCATTTCGATGACAGGGATCAAGAAGAACTTACTAATAATAATAGTATTTAATGACTAATTTTTCTCTAAAAAATGCGCTTAAATTAGTAATTAGTTTGATTTTAGCAATAAAACAAGATGATCGTTTGTTTTTCATACAGCAACTTTATCTAAACAGATTCTGTTTGAGTCAAAATGTAGCTGTATGCTCTGAATTATCAGGCCTATAGCTCACTCTATTATTTTATGATACTAATTTAGTCTTGAAATTACTTTTGATAAACTCAGTGTAAAGAACATGACAACTTTCCTCTGTTAACATTATTTCATTTTTTTAACATACCTAATTTCAATACACTAAAATTCAAGATTTACTTATCTTTATATATGAAACTAAAACTACACCAACACATAACATGATCCACACTGTAATACTGTGAATCACGTTATGAAATCAACATAACAATATAAGTATTATAGTTATTTGCTAATTATATCATTTGGATGCTCTACGCCTATCCACGCTTTAAATAGCGCTTTTTGCTCATTTGTTGCGTCTTTATTGACAACTACTTTTTTAGGTTTATCAAAATCTTCTGATAATACTAATGTTAAGCTTTCAAGAGCATCGCGACGAAGATAGTCAATGGTTACTTTATCGCCTTTTTTAAACGTTTCTAAGCTGGTTTTTAAATCTTTACCTACGTGATGCTTGTTTATTGCGACAATTTTATCATCGGTAGTTAAACCCGCTTTCCATGCGCTTCCATCACGGCGAACGTAACTTAGCGTAAGTAACTCGCCCGTGTTTTTAGCAGTAGCGTCAATACTTGCAAGCGCTTTTGCTTTTTCAGGCCGCTCAAATTTCAAGCCTACTTTTGAAAGTAAGTCATCAAAGTTGATACTGGCAGGCGACTCTACATTGTCTTGCCACCAGCTCGAGTAATCACGTCCTGTTAAATCTTTTAAGATATTAAGCACGTCTACGTCTGTAAAACCAGCTGGCATTTTATAATTGTTATAAAGTGCTTTGTGAACGTCGCGATAGCTTATTTTACCTTGGCTTTTTTCAAGTAGGTCGATATCTAAAGCTAAAGAGAGTAACGAGCCCTCTGAGTAAATGTTGGTGCTGTAGTTACGTGCATGATCGCCACCTTGGTTAATCCATTTATCAAAGCTTGTTTCGCTTGCGCTTTGCACTTCACGACCCGGTGTTTGTAAATGGCTATTAATGGTTTTGCTCATCACTTTAAAAAATTCATCTGTGGTTTCAATACCAGAGCGAACCATCAAATGGTCTTCAAAATAACTTGTTGAACCTTCAGCGATCCACAGTAGTTTTGAGTAGTTCATGTTTGTGTAATCGTAAGGCACTAAACCCTGTGGCCGATATGCTTTGACATTCCACGTATGAACAAACTCATGCGCAGCGGTACTTATAAAGGCTAGGTAATCTTCGCGGCTACCAAATCGGTCTCGTGGACGTTGTATAATCGTTGAGTTTAAATGCTCTGTAGCACCACCCGCTCCCGATGTAGCATGAACCATAAATACATAACGTTCATACGGATAGCCATCCCAAATTACATTGCCAGTAGCAACTAATTTTTTAAGATCGGTAAGCATTTGCTCTACGTCGTAGTTACCCTCGCCCCATATAACTAAATCATATTCACGGCCATCTACTTCGAATGTGTGTAGTTGGTTAATGCCCGTTTCGATTGGTGAATCAACAAGCACGTCGTAGTCGGCTGCTTTAAATGAATTTTTACCTTTTAAATTGTCCATACCCGACACAGAGCGCCACTTTTTAGGCACGTCTAAATTAACGGTTACTGGCTCTTGGCGAAATGACTCGCTAAACATAAAAAAGCCTGACGCATCTATAAATGCATGACTGTCGTCAATGTGGCGAGCGCGCTTACCAAGTTCGTTTGCATACACTTGATAGTCAACATTAACTTCTGTTGGCTCATTGAGGTGTATACGCCATGTGCTATGGTCAATTTTTTCCCACTTTAACTCTTTGCCGGCTTCATCTTTAGCTTTGAAATAACGAACGCCATTGGCAAGGTTCAGCATTTCATAGCGACCTGTTCGCCAAGCTGGAAGTTTTATATCAAGATGTGCTTGCGCTGTTTTTGGAAACTCTACACTTACATCACCTAAATGATGTTGTGGTTGCGAGATTTCTAAAGAATAATTTACGTCGGCAAATACAGGCGCTGAGCATGCAGCTAGAATAGAAAGGACTAATAACTTTTTCATAGAGACTCTTAGTGGAAACTTAATTGCCACAAGACTAACAAGCCCCTACCTAAAAGCGAATTAAATACGATAAATTACCTCATATACAAGTTTATGTGTTCTAGAGCATTAAAATTTTTAAGTTTTTTACTGGATTACTACACTTAACAAAAATTTGTTGTAAACTAAAGATAATAAAATTAATTTTATGGCGGTATGCTTAGGTGTCCGAAAGTTCTAATGCAACAGAAAAAAAACTCAAACAAGCAATTGATGCTCGTATGGCTGTTGAAAGTGCACGTAAACATCAAGTAGATATCCTGTGTGATTTTACGGCAAAATTATCGTTGAGCTGTAAAGGGCTCGATACTGAATTAGATAACCGCCTTGCAAAATTTAGAAGTGCGCTAAATAAGGGTGTAAGCTTTGAACACCTCTCTCCGCTTATTAGTGAAATTTTAACGCTACTTAAAAATCAAGAGTCGACTCAACAAACTCAGCAACGAGATCTGTTCAACAGTGTACAAAATGCAGGCAAGAAATTACAAAAAACCAAAGGTTTACCTGACGATACTCGCAGAACACTAAGAAACTTAATTGATAACGAAATTAATAATGTCCAGTCAACTCATGGCTATATCCCACTTCTTGATCAACTTATTACTTTTTATCATCAGGCTTTAATAACTAAACAAGACCCTGAGGTTGATAAGAAACGCCGAGCGAAACAAACTCATGCAAAGAAGCTGCTTGAGCTAGCTAATGAACTTGTTCTTGAAGAAGAAGCTACACTGCAAATTAATAATATAAAAAATAACATTACTGAAAGCGACACAGTCGATGCGTTACTCGACGTCGCGATCAACATAATTGAAGTCGTAGTAAAAAACATCAGTAAAGAGCGTAAATCGGCGCAAAGCTTTTTAGTTTCATTGAATCAAACCCTCGAGGACTTACATAATTCCATTGTCTCTACTAGCAGACACTCTGAGTCGATGAGTATTGAATTTGATTCGTTAAATAAAAGCATTGAACTAAAAATTAAAAACCTCAACAAACAAACGCAAAAAGCAACATCAATTTCATCTTTAAAAGAACTCGTGGATAACGAATTAAAATCACTAAGCGAAGACTTTCTAGTAAAAGAGAAGCTAGAGCAAAAAGATAGAAAAATGCTTAGCACTAGCTTTGGTGAAATAAATAAACGAATTGTTACTTTAGAAGAAAAATTAACAACCTATAAAAAACGCCTAAACGAACAGCGTTTTAAAAGCTTACTTGATGGATTGACGAAATTACCAAACCGAGCTGCATTTGATGAACGCTATAATCACGAAATGCATTTGTTTAATGTGCAACCCTCAGATGTTACGCTTGCTGTAATTGATGTTGATCACTTTAAATCAATAAATGATAGATTTGGCCACACCGCAGGTGACATAACCTTACAGGTTATATCTAAAGCGTTACAAAAGTCAGTTAGAAACTCTGACTTTATAGCGCGTTACGGTGGCGAGGAGTTTGTACTTTTAATGCCAGGATTGTCGCTAGAAAACGCAACCTTACCCTTGGATAAAGTAAGAGAAGCAATTAAAAGTATACCCTTCAAATTCCGAGATAAACAAATTGAAATCACTATTTCAGTTGGTGCAACTCAATTTAAAAAAGGCGATACCCCGCTCATAGCATTCGATAGAGCCGATGACGCTCTTTATAAGGCCAAAAACTCGGGACGAGATAGACTTTGTACCAGTAAATAATGTCATAGCTATTATAACTTTATGACAAGCAGTTTTACGATTTAGCAGTAAGGAGAACGTCTATGTTAATACAGTTAAACCCAACAGGTGTTTTAGATTTACTGTCGCAATTAGAAGTTGATTTATTAGAGCAATCTTCTGCTAGTGAGCGTTATAAGTTATTTAGAAACTGCGTACTTGCAGTACTTAATGTAGGTAGCCATACCGACGAAAGTAACGATATTTACGACAAATACCAAGATTTTGATATTCGTTTAGTAAGCCGCGAACGAGGTATTAAAATTGAACTTGAAAACCCACCCGAGACAGCATTTGTTGATGGCGAAATAATTACCGGTATTCACGAGCATATATTTTCTGTTATTCGTGACATTTTATTTATTTGTCAAAAGTACGAAAAAGATTTAAAAGAGCAAAAAGCCATTACGCACATGGTATTCGATATGCTCAGAAATGCTGGTGCGTTGCGTGTTAAAAGCGAACCTAATATGGTTGTTTGTTGGGGAGGACACTCAATAAGTGAAGTTGAATATAAATATACAAAACAAGTAGGTTATGAGCTAGGTCTACGTGGATTAAATATTTGTACTGGCTGTGGCCCTGGTGCTATGAAAGGCCCAATGAAAGGCGCCACTATTGGCCACGCTAAACAGCGTAATATCGATAACCGTTACTTAGGTTTGACAGAGCCAAGTATTATTGCAGCCGAGCCACCAAACCCTATTGTAAACGAATTAGTTATTTTACCTGATATTGAAAAACGCCTTGAAGCTTTTATAAGAACAGCTCATGCTATTATCATTTTCCCTGGTGGCGCAGGCACTGCTGAAGAACTTTTATATTTATTAGGTATATTACTGCACCCAGATAACACCAAACAATGTTTACCTGTTATTTTAACTGGCCCTAAAGAAAGTGAAGCGTACTTTAAAGAGCTGTGTGAATTTGTTGAAATGACGCTCGGTAAAGAAGCATTAGATAAGTTTGAAGTTATTATTGATAATCCTGAGTTAGTTGGGCAAAAGCTAAGATCGGCTATGGCCAATGTTCGTGATTACCGTAAAAGTGAAGGCGATGCCTACTACTTTAACTGGACGTTAAAAATAGATAACGACTTTCAACAACCTTTTGCACCAACACATGAAAATATGGCAAGTCTTGATTTACATCTTGATCAGCCAAAGCAGTTATTAGCGGCTAATTTACGCAGAGCTTTTTCAGGTATTGTAGCTGGAAATGTAAAAGACGAAGGCGTTAAAGCCATTAAGCAAAACGGTCCATACATTTTAAGTGGCGAGCCTGCCCTTATGGAAAATATGGATACGTTATTACAAGCATTTGTTGATCAAGGCCGTATGAAACTCCCTGGCAGCAAATACATTCCGTGTTACAAAATAAAAGCATGAGTTTTATAGTTTGAAACCCCATTTACTTCTTATTGATGCGCTTAATTTAATTAGGCGCATTTACGCCGTTGACGCTAATCAAAAACATCAAAGCGATGAGCAAATGATACAAACGTGCTGTGCACGTGTAGCTCATGCGTGTAAAAAGCTTTTAGATACAAGTAATGCAACCCATGCGATTGCGGTATTTGATGGTGACAAAAGCTGGCGTTATCATTTTTATAAAGACTATAAACACTCCCGTGCCCCAATGCCTCAAGTGCTAAAAGATGCCTTAGAGCATTTTAAAACCTCAATAGAAGAAACCGGTATTGTTGTATTTGAGCCTATTAACGATGAAGCCGATGATATTATTGCAACGCTTGCGTTTAAAGCATCAAATAATCAAATAGCTAACACTGTTGTTTCTACTGATAAAGGCTTTTTACCGTATATAGGCCCCTATATTACAGTTTATGATTATTTTAAAAAACTCTATTTGGATGAAACAAGTATAAAAGATCGTTTTGGTGTTGAGCAAAATAAGCTCGTTGATTTTTGGGCTTTGGCTGGTGATAAAACAAATGATATTCCGGGAGTAAAAGGGATCGGTACTAAGTCTGCGCAGCAAATAGTTAATAACTATAATTCAATTGAACAAGCGGCAGAAGATGAGTCCCTAAGCCCAAGTATTAAAGCAAAGTTAGCCGCTAATATGGATATGTACGTAATTTCAAAACACTTAGTTAGTTTACGCACTGATATAAACTTAGGTTTTAGTTTAAAGCAGCTAAGACTTCATTAATCGCAAGTTAATAGCCTCTAAACATTACAAAACGTATACTATTATTAGTTACCGGAGTCAGAGTAAACCATATTGAAAAAATTTATCCGATATTTAATCTTAGGTTTAGGGCTATATGCACTGATAGCAGCGTTGGTGATCACCTTTTATAAAGACGATCCTCAGGCTATGATCTGGCAAGACCGAGAAGCTTTTAATAAACGTTATATCGAAAAACTATCACTTGAGCAGCCAACAACACTAAATACTGTGCTTGATTATTTAGGCAGCCCCGACCTTACTTATGCCAAACGAGATGGTGAACAGGTATTTCAGATTGTTTTTTACCGTACACAGCATAAAACATCTGACGGTATAACCACTATGGATGAATGTACTGGGTTATTATTTAAAAATGGGCAGCTATTTTTATGGGGTCCTAGTGCATATAATAAATATCAAGAACAAAATTAGGTGAAGGTTTAATGGATGAAGCTGTTTCAACTACTTTAGAGCAGCTGCTTAATAATACGCAGCTGTTTTTAAGCTATTATAACAATAAACAAAAATGGACAGCCTTATACCCCATGGCAAGTAAGCTAGCTGAGCAATATAGAGTGCTCTATAGTGAACAGCCATTCGCATTACAAGCTCGTTTAACACTTTATAATCCTAATTATTCTTATGCCACCAACTTAGTTGTTAGTCAAAGTGTAATAACCGCTGCACTTTGTAAATCTCAACACTATAACAATGCCCTAAGCGAGCTATACATAGCGGCTTCACTCATTGAGCATTTATGTGTTGGAGCGCAATTAAACAAGCTCTGTGAGCAAACACCTTTTCAAGACTCTGATAAAAACATATGGAAAATGCGTCATCAGTTAGCTGCTAAAGTAATGTTATCCAGTGGCGATTCTGCCAAACCCGTTACGCAATTATTAGCTAAGTTAAGTAAATATAAACAAGCATTGGTAAGTGCTCCTAAAATAATGCTTTACGATGGGGGCATAACACTAATTGCTTTAGCAAATATTATTAGTATGAACATTACTAGTAATACGGCTAATAAACACATGAGTTTATTTAAAGCACTTACTGACTTGTATATTCGCACACCAAATTTGTTTGCACTGCAGCTAATCAAATCACTTATAGCCCATTTGGGGCCACTATTACCGGGAAGCCGCGTTTTTTATGCCGAGCAAACCATGATTTATTTAGCGACTGATGCGCAGCAAAGGCATGTTTTAATTAGTACCGAAAATGCAAGCAAATTAGCTTGGTATAGAGTAAAAGCAACACTTAACGATAGTCCAAAACAATGGCATTGCACTGATAAAAAAATTAGCTTCAAAGTATTTAACAGTGAGCATGTAAAATTTAAAAGTACGATTGACGTTGATAAAGCACACTCTTTACTTGAACTAATAAGTAATATTAAGCTGGAACACGAATATAGCTATAAAGGATTAAGTCGTTTGTTGGCTGCTCATCCTCACGTGATTGCTAATTTGTGTGAAGCGGTAAAACCTTATAATAAAGAACACCAGGCTGCTAGAGACTTAAAGCATAGTTTATCGATGGTCGGCTACTATAATGCGCCTGCAATAATTCAACGGGTTGTTTTTGAAGAATTAGTTAATGTTACCCCACACCCTTTACAAGTCTATGTTGCTAACAGATTAAATGGATTTGTAAAAATAATGGCCTTATTGATGAGCAAAAATAATCACGACCAATTTGAGCACATTACTTTACCTTTATACGCTTATGCCCATTTTTTATTAACACAATGTAGTACGCAGCTTTCTCGTAAAACACTCATTGATGACACACCAAATAAAACCCTAAGTGCGCCTATTTGTTCGTTTTTTGGGGTAAATTCAATTAACAGCGAGCAACTAACACAACAGCTTACTCATTTATTGAGTGATAACCCATGGACAGCAGCACTATTAGAAGCAGAGCAAACACCTAAAAAACACTTAACTGACTCTCATAAAGTTTGGATCACACTTAAAATTGTTGCTCAGAATGTGTTTAAACCAGAAATTTCGCTAACTCCGTGGCAGCAGCAAACGTTGAATGAACAGCTAAAAATACTCAATTGGCACAATCCAGCAGATTTTTATCAAAATTTAGAATCTCTTGAGCTATTTGATAGTATTTGATTTATGAAAACCTATTTAACGTCTTTATACCCATTATAACCTTGGTGTATACCCAGTATTTTTTGTATAAACTAGCAAAATGGGTGATAAACTGGTATAAATGCGCCCTTAAATTTTCAAGCACGTTCACATAAATGATCTAACAAGCGATTACCCTCTCAGGGTAATAATTTATGTGCAAATCAAACTCTTTAAAGGAAAAGTCAATGGCCAAACAAACCATCACAGTGATCAAAGGCGACGGCATCGGTCCAAGCATTATCGACTCAGCACTTGAAATATTAAAAGCCGCAGGTTGCGATTTTGATTATGAATTTGTTGATGCTGGCCTAGCTGCACTTGAAAAAACAGGTGAGTTACTTCCACAAGACACGGTTGATACAATAGCTAGAAACAAAATCACTCTTAAAGGCCCATTAACAACGCCTGTAGGTGAAGGTTTTACATCTATTAACGTAACACTTCGTAAGCAATTTGGTTTATACGCTAACGTACGCCCTGTTAAATCATTTGTTGGTACTAAAGCGCGTTACGACGATATTGATATCATTACTATTCGTGAAAACACGCAAGGTATGTACTCAGGTGCAGGCCAAATTGTAAGTGAAGACGGTAATGAAGCAGAAGCAAAATCGATAATTACGCGTGAAGGCGCAGAAAAAATCGTAACTTTTGCATATGAGCTAGCGGTACGTGAAGGTCGTAAAAAAGTAACTGCTGTTCATAAAGCTAACATTTTAAAATCAACATCTGGTTTGTTTTTAAAAGTAGCACGTGAAGTAGCTGAGCGTTACCCACAAATTGAATCAAATGAAATGATTGTTGATGCAACATGTATGAAACTGGTAATGACACCTGAAGAGTTTGACGTGATAGTAACGACTAACTTATTCGGTGATATTTTATCTGACCTTTGTGCTGGTTTAGTTGGCGGTTTAGGTATGGCACCAGGTGCTAACATCGGTGAAGACGCAGCAATTTTTGAAGCTGTACACGGTAGTGCACCAGATATTGCTGGCAAAAACCTAGCTAACCCTACATCTGTAATTTTAGCATCTATCCAAATGCTTGAGCATTTAGATATGGGCGACACGGCAGAGCGTATTCGTAGTGCTGTTGCTGATGTAATAAAATCTGGTGACCGTACAACCCGTGATTTAGGCGGCAGCCACGGTACAACTGATTTCACTCAATCAGTAATTGACCGTCTGTAATATACAGTAAACTGTTAAAGTAAAAAGCCAGCATATTAGGGTAACTTAATATGCTGGCTTTTTTGTTTTTTGTACATATCACATACACCCAACTTCAACCTGCATAATTTTGTCAGTCTAAGCCAAACTGAACTATAAGCTTTGGTACTTTCACATTAAAAAATGATAAAAAATGAAATTTTAATGCAAATAAAGCATTTTAAGGTTGACGTGACGCCTCAAAACCCTTAAAAATAAACCTATACAGAATTTTTAATTTAAAAGCAGTGTTTTGCTAAGTAGAGTAAAAACTATGAACACACAAATAAACCTTTTAGTCGTACTCGTACTGGTCTTAGTTATAAGCCCAGCGGGGATGTATTAAAAGGTGATACTGCTTTTTAAAAACCCTCGCACTACGCGGGGGTTTTTTTATGCATAAAAAAAGCGCACAGAGGAATGAGGATGAGCAAACAAGAATATAATGGCTCTGAACTAGTAGTTCAGGCATTAAAAGAATTAAAGGTAAAATACATATTTGGCTACCCCGGTGGTTCGGTTTTAGACTTATATGATGCACTTTTTCAGCAAGATGATATTGAGCATATACTAGTACGTCATGAACAAGCTGCCACACATATGGCTGATGGTTATGCTCGTGCTACTGGAGACGTTGGTGTTGTACTTGCAACCTCGGGCCCTGGCGCTACAAACTGTATAACAGGTATTGCAACGGCCTATATGGATTCAATTCCTATGGTTGTATTGTCAGGCCAAGTGCCTACAAGCTTAATTGGCGATGATGCATTCCAAGAAACTGATATTGTTGGCTGTTCTCGCCCTATAGTTAAACACAGCTTTAACTGTAGAAGTGCTAAAGAAATCCCAACAATCTTAGCTAAAGCCTTTTACATAGCCAGTACAGGTCGTCCTGGGCCCGTTGTAGTTGAGCTTCCTAAAGATATGCTTAACCCTGCTATTAAGTTTGAATACGAATTTCCTAAAACAACAGAGCTAAGAACATACAGCCCTAATACTAAAGGGCATTCAAAACAAATTCGTAAAGCGGTAACAACTATTTTAGAAGCCAAAAAACTGGTTATCTACTCTGGCGGTGGTATTGTTATTTCAAATACGTCAGAGCAATTAACGCATTTAGTTGAGTCGTTAAATGCGCCCATTACCAATACACTAATGGGGCTTGGCGGCATATCAGGTGTACATCCAAACTTTGTAGGTATGCTAGGCATGCACGGTACGCTTGAGGCTAACAAAGCAATGGCAAACGCCGATGTGATTTTAGCGCTTGGTGCTCGTTTTGATGATCGAGTAACTAATAACGTTAAAAAGTTTTGTCCAAATGCCACCATTGTACATGTTGATGTCGATCCAACTTCTATTTCTAAAACAATTAAAGCGCACATACCGGTTGTAGGTTGCTTAGCAACAGTACTAGAACAACTACAAACGGGTATTGATAAAAGCCCAATTAAAATAGATCGAAGCGCGCAAGAAGATTGGTGGCGCCAAATTATCAGCTGGCGTGAACAAAAATGTTTAAGCTACAACACAGATGGCGACAAAATTAAGCCACAAGCCGTTATTGAAGCGGTTTACAAAGCAACAAATGGTGATGCTTATATCAGCTCAGACGTTGGTCAGCACCAAATGTTTGCAGCGCAGTATTATCCATTTAAGCACCCTCGCCAATGGATTAACTCAGGCGGGCTAGGCACTATGGGCTTTGGTTTACCTGCAGCTATGGGCGTAAAGCTTGCTTTTCCTGATAAAGAGTCTGTATGTATTACAGGTGATGGCTCTATTCAAATGAATATTCAAGAGCTATCTACCTGCTTGCAGTACAACCTAGCTGTAAAAGTTGTATCACTCAATAACCGCTCTTTAGGTATGGTACGCCAATGGCAAGATATGGTTTACGGCGGTCGTCATTCATCATCTTACATGGACTCACTGCCTGATTTTGTTAAGTTAGTTGAAAGCTACGGGCATGTAGGCATACAAGTAAACACACTTGATGAGTTACAACCTGCTATCGATAAAGCTATGAGCATAAACGATCGTTTAGTCTTTTTAGATATTCTTGTAGACGAGAAAGAACATGTATACCCAATGCAAATCAAGTTAGGTGGCATTGATGAGATGTGGTTACGTAAAGGAGTAAAAGCATAATGCGTCGTATTTTATCTATTCTATTGGAAAACGAACCAGGTGCACTGTCGCGTATTGTTGGGCTTTTTTCACAACGTGCATACAACATCGACAGCCTAACTGTTGGCACAACTGATGATCAGTCGTTATCACGTATTACCATTACCACCATGGGTGATGACAGAGTGGTTGAGCAGATCACAAAGCAAGTTAACAAATTAGTCGACGTGCTTAAAATTATCGATTTAACAGAAATGAGTCACATTGAGCGAGAGTTATTGCTTGTTAAGGTATTTGCTCAAGACGAGACGACTCGTGCAGCGGTTACCCGCGTAGTTGATGTGTTCCAGGGTGTTATTTTAGATATGGGCCGGCAAAGCTATAGCCTGCAACTAGTGAGCAGTACAGACAAAATAGAATCGTTTTTAGACACACTTCGCCATGAAACCGATATTATTGAAGTTGTACGTTCTGGTGCTGTTGGCATTGGCCGAGGCGATAAAGCCTTAAAAGCATAAATTTATAATATAAAGGCATCAATTGATGTCTTTATTAAACATAAAAAAAAAGAGCTAAATAGCTCTTTTTTTATTTTAATTCGTTAAACCTATTAAGGGTTTACTTGGTCTTTAAGACCTTTACCTGCTTTAAAGCTTGGGATAGTTGCCGCTGCGATTTGGATCTCAGCACCCGTTTGTGGGTTACGGCCAGTGCGAGCTGCACGTTCTTTTACTGAGAAAGTACCAAAACCAACTAATGCTACTGAATCACCTTCTTTTAAAGAAGAAGTTACAGCACCTGTAAACGCGTCAAGAGCACGAGTAGCAGCGGCTTTAGAGATTTCTGCATCAGTAGCAATTTTTTCAACTAATTGAGCTTTATTCATTGTTAGATTCCTATTCGTTATTATTTTGCCTTCGCAAAACCTATCTTTATGCATTTTTAAAGAGTTAGCAACAGCAAATTGCATTTTTTGCTTAAATTCTTAAAAAATGAGTAAAATTTAAATAATTCTCGGTAGAATACAGCGTGTTGGGTTAACAAAGACTTAATTTGAGTACAATTTTGGCGCAAGTTAAGCAACTGGGTAAATAAGCTATATTTTTTCGATAACTAAGGTCACTTCCCCGACCTCGACTCCAAACTTAACAATAGATGTGCGGTTTATCAAGCGCGATTGTGTAACCAGGTACATCCAATCGTCAAAATTGACTTCTAAAGTGCTGCCATCGTATGGAAGGGCTACATTGTAATTCCAATGAAATACGCTACCATCGCTTTTGCCTTTTGCCGTACCTATAACATCGGCCGCTGTCCCCGTTAAACTATTGTCGTTATTTAACGTTATTTTCCAAATACGCTTTTGAGTTTCGCCATCGTCGTAAACAAAGTCTTCTTCAATAACGCCCTCATTACCATCCCAAGTCGCATTCATGTCTACAACAAGCTTTCGGGTCAGCTCGCCTTTAAAGTCTTGTACAACACCATAGGCTTTCAAATTTCCGCTAAAAAAGGTTTTAAAATCGAAATTTGGCGATGTATTTTTATAATGTTCAACTTTTGGTGCCGAACAGCTAATTAAAAGTAGAGCCGAGAGGCTCATAACAGCTGCTTTTAACGTGTTTAATATGTTCATATTAATTCCCTAATAATTGCTTTCGTAATTTTGGCTCAGAGGTTTTTTCATCAAGCCAAATGGCTAAAAAGTCACTCGAAAATTGAAGCTCATTAATTTCACCAATTTTTTCATCATTATGATAAAAAGTGCTCATACCCTGCTCATTTGTGATTAACGTTAGCGAATCACCTTGTTTAATATCAGGCCAAATCGACAATAATTTACTGTCGTATTTATCTGCCAGCCCTGTTTTTCCAATATGCTCCCACTGCTCATTTGTCGCTTTCACTATTTCTGTAGCGTCAAAGTCTCGTAAGTAGGTGAGCTTAAATTTAACAGGATGTGTTCCTTCACTGTAATTACCGGAAGGGGTAAATAGCACAGCGTCATATACATCCCAAAATAAATACTCCATTCGCGCCTCACCCACTTTACTAAACTGTGTGTTGGCTAAAACAATTGAAGTTGTAAGCAAATAAAAAGTAACTGCCTTTAGTAAAAATTTCAAAATGAGCTCCCTTTGAATAACTGGGTAATGTTACGAAATAGAAATTGTGGAAGATCAGCGATTGATGAATAACTTGATTTTTTGGTTTATAAAAAGAATAACAGTAAACACTGTAGACCAAAGCGCCCCGTAAACAAGCCAAAATTGCCATAAAGGTAATTCTAGGCTTATTACTTCAAAACGAGCACCGGCCCAATAACTTGCAGGCGCAAAAGCCATGCATACTAAAAAGGCTTGCCAAAGTTTTAATCTGCTTAAAAAGAGCATAGAGGTGTTTAAAGAAAGTAATAATGCAGCCCATAAAAAGACGAGCCATAGAGGGAAGGGATAAACTTTAAATTCTAACAAGCCTAACTTTACCGCTATAAATTCTAACAATAGTGCTAAAGGTAGGGCTTTAATTAACAGTAAAGAGTCTTGTTTTTTCTGCTTTGACAAACAAAACATTAAAACAATAATCAAGCCACTAAAAAGTAGCGAATTGGCTTCAAGCAGCAGTGATAAAAACCACACTGCTTGAAATAAAACAAAATTAGTAACCGAGCGCAATATCATCGTTATCACTAGTAAAACGAGGTTTACGCGCCATTAAATGTACTGTACTTGTTGCTCTGGCTCTAAACGCACCTTCACAATAAGCAAAGTAAAATAACCATAAACGGTAAAAGCGTTCATCAAATTTAGAGCGGTCCAAATCAGGCCAGCTTTTTATAAAACGAGTTCGCCAATCTGCTAATGTTCGAGCGTAGTGAGCGCCAATATCATTAACGGTATGAATAACCATATCGGTGCTGTTTTTAATTTGCTCACTCATTTCGTTAAGTGACGGTAAGCACCCACCCGGAAAAATATACTGTTGAATAAAGTCAGAGTTTTTTAGGTAATGCTTATAACGCTGATCGCCAATAGTAATTGCTTGTATAAGCATGGCGCCGTCGTCTTTTAGGAGCTCACCACACTGAGTGAAAAAGCTCGGCAAATAATCATGACCAACCGCTTCTATCATTTCAATAGAAACAAGCTTGTCGTATTTACCTTTTAGTAGTCTGTAATCGAGCTTAAGTAATGTTATTTTACTTTCAAGACCAAGTTCAACAATCTTGTTAGCTACATAATCATGTTGCTCATCAGATATGGTTGTTGTTGTTACATGGCAATCGTAATGTGTGGCAGCATATATAGCAAATGCCCCCCACCCTGTACCAATTTCAATTACTGAATCATTTTTTTGAAGCTCAACTTGCTCACAAATGCGTTTAAGCTTGTATTGCTGAGCCTCTTCAAGTGTGGCTTCTTTTGTAGGATATACAGCACTTGAATAGAGCATTTCTTTACTTAAAAATGATTCGTACAAATCATTACCTAAGTCGTAATGAGCAACAATATTTTTCTTAGAACCCGATTCTGAATTTTTGTTTTTTATGTGATTAAACCGGTGTGCGATATTACTAAAAAATGCGAATTTGTTTTCAAACTCATCAAGTTGCTTTTCATTTATAGCAAATATCTCAATGAATGAAGTTAAGTTGTCACAAGACCAATGTCCCAAAATATACGCTTCGCCAGCGCCAACGCTTCCAGATAACGCAAACGCTTTATACATAGCTTTATCATTAACTGTTACTGTTGCTTTTAGTGCTGACGATGCATCACCAAAAACTGTACGTTCATTTGCGTCAATTAAAATTATTTGACCTGTTTTAATTGACGCGAAAGCCTTAGTCACTAATTTTTTATATATATTAGTTAACCAACTCGTACTTTGCTCGCAATTTAAGCTCGACACTTTATCCATTAAAATACCTATTAATTGTCCTGACTATCGATGTGCTTTATGGCTTACCTGAGTGACCTAAAAAAGGCACTCGCTTTATAAACAACTTTAACGCTTGATAATAAATACCTTTGAAAATAGACCATGTCATGGCCGGAAAACGTTTAAACAACTTATTAATCTCTTCGTTAGTGAGTTCTTTACGTTTCAAGCGAAGTGTTGCATCAAATAATAACTCTTCATTTCGCTTATTTTCAATGTGTATCAATGTTTTATCAGGCGATTGTTTAACATGCCAATGATAGTTCATATCCAGATTCATAAAAGGTGATACGGAAAAAACCTTCTTAAAGTTCACTTTTTTTTCTAAAGGGACTAAATAATAATGACGTTCGTTCCATGGTGTATTACTCACTTCAGCTATCATGTACTTAAAACGGGTGTCGTTGTGGCCAAAAAAGTAAAAATTAACAGGGCTAAAATACACACCAAAACAACGAAACTGCCCTAACATGTAAATATGAGAAAAGGTTTCAGTAATACCTAAATTGGCAAGTTGATCATGCGCACGCTCAATAAGAGGTCGTTTCGCAAGTTCTGAGGTATCTTTAAGATAATCAGCTTCATTAAATTTTAACGCTTTTAAGCCTGATGTACCTATGTGCTTATGCACACCATTTAGTTGTTGAGGATTATTTAAATCTACCCACATCATATACAAAGGGTAACTAAAACGATGTTCTTTAACAGCAAAACGGCGATGTTTTACATCGCCTAAATACACTGCACTAGTCAAATTCGACCCCAAGTTGCTTGGCTACATCTACACCACTGTGTACGCCATCTTCATGGAAACCATTGTACCAATAAGCACCACAAAAATAACTATTGTTTTGTCCATCAATACTGTGTTTAAGCTTTTGAGCAGCAATTGACTCTTGGTTAAATACAGGGTGATGATAAGTAAACTCGCGCAAAATTTTACTCTGGTTTATTCCTTCAAGATGATTAAGCGTTACACAAAACTGTGTATCCGATTGTATACCTTGCAAAATATTCATTTGGTAAGTAACAACAGCTGCTTTATCAGTGTTGTTATTAAGTAGGTAGTTCCAACTTGCCCATGCCGCTTTTCTATCTGGTAAAAGATTTGTATCGGTGTGCAGCACAACTGAGTTCTCAGTGTAAGCTATTGCACCCAATACTGACTTTTCTTGCTCAGTCGCATCACCAAGTAGTGCAAGCGCCTGATCTGAATGACAAGCAAATATTACTTTATCAAACTTACTTAATTCACCATTGGCAAACTCTATTGTTACCTCATCATTTTGACGCGTAACAGATTTAATATCTGTATTAAGTTTAATTTTATCAGCAAAGCCTCTGATCAGTGGCTTAATATACTGACGAGAGCCACCTGGTACTACATACCACTGTGGTCTGTTTGTTACATCTAAAAGGCCATGATTAAAGAAGAACTTAACAAAAAATTCAACGCCTACATTGTCCATTTCTTTAATACTGGTAGACCATATAGCCGCGCCCATCGGAAGAATATAATGGTATTTAAAAAAGTCATTAAAGTGATTGTCACTAAGCAGTTGCCCTAATGATTGATCAGACTGGTAATCATCTTTTTCATGTAGTGCTTTACACAGTTTGTTAAACCTAACAATGTCGTACAATAATCGCCAAAACTTAGGTCTAAAAATATTACGACGCTGTGCAAACAGGCTTGTAAACGTATGGCCATTGTATTCAAAGCCAGTGGCTTCGTTATGAACACTAAAGCTCATCTGCGTTGTTTGTTTATCTACACCAATACGCGATAGTAACTTTTCAAAGTATGGGTAAGTTCTGTCATTAAATACAATAAAGCCAGTATCAATTGCGTATTTTATGCCGCACACATCAACATCAACCGTTGCAGTGTGACCACCTATATAATCATTTTTTTCAAATACGGTTACATCGTAATGTTTATGAAGCAAATGCCCACATGTTAAACCAGATACACCAGTTCCTATTATTGCTATTTTTTTCAACGGGCTAATCCTTTTGCGATTTTAAGCCAAATCGGGAGTGGTAAAATACGTAATGCTTTTAATATAAGTGTAAAACGGTACGGAAAGTGAACATCTTTTCGGCGCTTATGTATTCCCTTAATCATATAATCTGCGGCTTTTTCAGCGGTAACGGCCATAGGCATCGGGAAATTATTTTTATTAGTAAGCGGAGTTTTCACAAAGCCAGGGTGAACTAAAGTTACATCAACATCATCTAAATCAACAGCTAAGCTTTTTGCTAAGTAACTTACACCCGCTTTTGATGCACCATAAGCTTCTGAACGAGGTAGCGCAAGATAGGTAACACTTGAGCTGACCAAAACAAGCTGACCACCTGAATTTATTTTAGGAAGTAGCGCCTCAAGGCAATACCCCATAGAGAGTAAATTTACGTTTATTACACGTTCAAACAATGCACTATCAAAATTTCGGGCGTCATCTATATATTCACAGTTACCCGCGTTTAAAATAACACGGTCAAAATGAGGAAAGCCAACTGTCGACTCTTTAATATCTTGCAAGT
Organism: Pseudoalteromonas sp. Z9A4; assembly: GCF_011378845.1. NCBI lineage: Bacteria > Pseudomonadati > Pseudomonadota > Gammaproteobacteria > Alteromonadales > Pseudoalteromonadaceae > Pseudoalteromonas > Pseudoalteromonas sp. Z9A4. The sequence continues at coordinate 115,330 of NZ_WTLA01000003.1, read as the reverse complement.
TAGTTGCGTCAAATTTACATGCTTGAATATTGTCGTATTTAGCAAGTTCAGCGAGCTTTTCACTATTACGGCCACAAGCTATAACAGTGTCTCCCAACTGCGCATATTTAATTGCTAACTGCTCACCAATACCAGAAGTAGCACCCGTTATAAGTGTGATCATAATTAACCTGCCCTTTTATCAATTAGCTTTATAACACTACCAAGTAAAGGAATATGTTTGTACAGCAACTCGCCCACATTAAAGTAGTCTCTGTGCTTGATAATTTTGCCATTTTCAAAAATAAGCTTGCTATGACCTTCTACCGAAATAGTTTTACCTGATGAAAGCTTTGGATGTGCATAGTGCATAGTCCAATAGATAAAAGCATTGTTGCCGCTATCAAACGAATCATTAATATCAAACTGACAGTGCTTAACATTGCTATATAAGTTAGCAAAGTACCTGCGCAATTCTACAATGCCATTAATTTCATGCATCGGGTCTATAAACTGTATGTTGTCACAGTAAATATCACTCAATAAATCAAGATTAGTGCTATCAAGCTGTTGGTATATTTCAACAAATTTATCTACTGGTAACTGGTTATCCATATCACACCTTAAATGCAGCAAGTGCACGTTCTCGTGCCGCTTTATGATCAACTATTGCTGGCCAGTAACATTCTTTATCTTTACCTATTGTGGCTAAATAAGTGTGAGGAAAATGAATGTGTTTATCTGGCACGTTTTCAAGCTCTGGTAAATACTTACGGATAAACTTGCCTGTTGGATCAAAGCGCTCGCTTTGCCTGATAGGATTAAACACTCTAAAATAAGGCTGAGCATCACACCCCGTACTAGCTGCCCACTGCCAACCACCGTTATTTGAAGCTAAATCGCCATCAATTAAGTGCTGCATAAAAAAGCGCTCACCTTCACGCCAATCTATTAATAAATGCTTGGTTAAAAAGCTCGCAACAACCATGCGCAAACGGTTATGCATCCAACCGGTTTGCTTTAGTTGTAGCATTGCAGCATCCACTAACGGGTAACCTGTACGCCCTTCGCACCATGCTTTAAATTCACTTTCGTTTTTACGCCACACTACCGCGTTATACTTTTCGTTAAAGTTATCGCCGCGCGAAAGCTTAGGAAACTCAGCAATTAAGTGTCTGTAAAACTCACGCCATATCAGCTCGTTAATCCACGTAAAGGTTTTACTTTTCGACGTAGTTAAAATATCTGGATAACGCTGTTGAATATTAATAAGTAGCTGCTTAGTACCTACAATACCCAATGCTAAATAAGGGCTTAAACCCGATGTACCCTTTATGCTAGGAATATCACGCTGATCGTCGTAGCTTGTTAGCTTATCGCATATAAAGTTATCGACCACGGTTGCTAGTGTTTCATCGTCAACCGGCCACTTATCAGAGCTTCCATCACTTTTTAGTAAGTCACTTTCATCAAACTTTATTGGCTCAGAAGCTAAAGGCCATTGTGGCAAACTAAAGTGTGTATCTTGGTACTGCTTTAACCACGCTCGCTTAAACGGAGTAAACACTTTGTACATTTCATTACTTTGGTTTTTAACCGTGCCAACAGGTGCAATTAAATCGCCTTCGTACAAGGTAAAAGTAATAGAAAGCTCATCGCATTCATGCAAAATTGCCTTATCGCGATTTACTTCATTAAGCTCGTATTCTGCATTAGCTATTACATGTTTTACATCGTTTAACTTACAAAAATTAATAAGTTCACGCTCACAATCGCAAAAGCTTGGCGCTTCAATAATGTGTAAAGTAATACCGACATCAGCAAGCTGTGATTGAAGGTAAGCAACTCGGCGCTTGAGTAGGTCAATCTGAATAGGCGCAGCTTGATGTTGTTGCCACTGTTTTTCAGACACAAAAAAAATGGCGTGTTTAGCGCCATTATTAAGCGCTTGAATTAACGCCTCGTTAGAAAAAAGGCGCAAATCGCGCCTAAACCAAAATAATGTATCCATTAAATACCAAATCGTAATTTTAAATCGTGAGGATAAGGGTTAAAAAACACTTGTTTTTCAAGGTACTCATTTGGGTGAACCTTCAAATGATGTTTTAACAAGGTAAGTGGTACATATAATGGCACCAACCCTTCGCGATATTCATCTATTGCATCACGAAGTTCTTGTTTTTCAACCTTCGATAAAAATGTTTTAAAGTAACCTTGTAAATGCATCAGCGTGTTGCAGTTATTTCTTCGAGAAGCTGGCTTTTTAAGACCTGTCATCAAACCTAAAATATATTCATCAGCAACTGCGCTTATATCGTCACCTACATATGTTCCTAGTAGGTTACCTAAGTCGCGATAAGCTTGGTAATTATGAGCCATTAACAAGTACTTATACTGAGAATGAAATTGAGTAAGCTTGTGAACCGACAGCGGCTCTTGTACTAGCTTTTGCCAATTTTTAAAAACGTAAATTCTCATCACAAAGTTTTCACGTAAGTGCATGTCGTTTAAACGTCCATTTTCTTCACATGGCAACAATGGGTTATGCTTCATTATTTGCTCAGCAAAAAAACCAACACCTTCTGAGGTATTGCCTGTACCAGCTTCGTTGTATATTTTAATGCGCTCCATGCCACAGCTCGGGCTTTTAGCACAAAATACGAATCCGCTTAGTTCTTTAGCTTGTTCAGTTGCAATTTTTTTACCATATTCGGTAAGTTGTTGCCCTACTTCGCCGCTACCATCTGGGCGACATACTTTAATAGTATCGCCTACTTTAACTTGACGAATAGTTGGACGAGGTATCGGTAAACCTACTGCTACCTCCGGACAAAAACGTGTATATTCAACGTGTTTGCCTAATTCATCCATGCAAAAATTAGACTTTTTATGTCCTGTGTCAAATCTGACTTTTTCGCCTGCTAAGCAGGCGCTTATACCTATTTTTATTATATCTGTTTGCATATGTTCTCTTAGTAAATCAAATTACCGATTGGATTTAGTAACTTGCTGAAGCCCTTATTAAAATGTAGCGCACTACTGACAACTGTAAAGCATAAACATCCATCTTTCGTTAAAGGTGTATGTTGATGACTACCATCTTGCCAAATAAAGTCGCCTGGTACGTAATTACCATCTTCATCACTAAACTCACCGTCTAGTAGTAAAGTAACTTCAAATCCGGTATGTGTATGCTCAGGAATTTCACCACCAGCATCAATATGCAATAAGCTTGAACGCAGCGCGCCATCATCTAATGCAACACGAGAACGCGCTAGCTTACCAACTTGTGTAAATTTGCTATGAGAAATACGTGTTAAAGCACGCGGCAGCTGATAGTTGTGTTCGTTAATACTTACAGACACAGGCTCAACTTCATAAACCTCATCGATAGAATCATCAGACATGATCATATCAAGTACGTTTAATTCAAATTCTTCAAGTAATTCAGATTGCTCAGTTTGAGGTTTCTCAAATTTGGCTGGCTCTTCACTAAATAATGCGTCCGCATTACTTGCTTCAATTTTGGCTACTTTAGCTTGGCACGCAGGGCACATATCTACATGTATAGATACGGCTAAACTTAGTGATGTAGCAAGTGATGCATCGCAATACTGTGTCAGTAAAGTTTCACTCGGGTGATGTTTAATCATGCTGATCTCCCATTTCATTACGTAATTTTTGCAAGGCCAAACGTAATCGTGATTTTACCGTGCCTACTGGAATATTAAGTTGATGCGCAAGTTGCTCTTGCGACATGTCTTGAAAATAAACGCCTCTTACCACTTCGCGTTGAGCAATAGGTAATTTATCGAGGTAGCGTTTAATTTGCTTATCTTCTAAATGATCACTGTATTCGTGATGTGTATCTTGTGAGTCGTTTAATAACGGCCAAATGTCTTCGCTTATATTTTCTTCTTTATTACTTTTCATTTTACGAAGCATATCGAATGAAGCGTTACGCATAACGGTATAAACCCACGTAGTCGCCGCACCTTTTTCACTGTGATACAAATGTGCTTTACGCCAAACTGACGTTAGTGTCTCTTGCACAAGCTCCATAGCTTGCGCTTCAACACCAAACTGCTTAATTCCAAAGCGTTTAATTTTTGGCGCAAAGTATTCAAATAAATAGGAAAATGCTTTTTTATCGCGTGATTGCGCAACATCTATAAGCGCTTGCATGAGCTCTTTACTCGGCGTTTCTGGCATGGCAGTGTACTTACCTGTATTAGGTTCACAACGTGGTGACTGTTGTTGACTTACCATAATAATTTATCCCGTTATTGCTTTTGTATTAAGTAATACGGGCAATAATTAATTTAGGATCATAAAATTTAGGCAAATTCGTTATTAATCACAGTATGGAGGAAACTCAGCAAGTTATCAAAGTTCGTTTCAAACGCAAGTTGCTGTTTTTTCTCAATTGATATAGGTAGGAGCTCAAGCCAACGTGCTGCAATCCAAGGCAACTTGTCAAAATGAGTTTTTTTGTACAATAAATTAAGCTCTGAATTACCTGCAAATACGTTTTTAAGCGCGTCGTGTAATAGGTAATGATCGCCAATGTCGTTGTTAGAATCCTTATACCAATAAGGCGTATTGCAAGGCGACACTAAGCCATGACGTAGTTCGTCTTCGTCTTGGTAAACATCGTTTATTTGCACATTTTGCGAGGCAAATACATCAATTAATAGTACGTCGTTATCGTCTTGGTCAAAATCGATAATATCGACAAGGCAACCTTGCGCACTTATATTAAATGGCGTGTCGTGCTCAAATGTACAAAGCACAAACCCTGAATTATTTTTTAATGCGGTTTTAACCATATTTAAATAACGAGGCTCAAATATGCGTAATCGCGTAAAACCTTCAGGTAACATAAAAATGGGTAATGGAAAAATCGCACGTTTCATAAAGTCTACTTATTTCAAACACTCTGCCTTTATTTACGTGCGCTTTTGCTAAGTCGATCAGCTTTGTATGAATCGAATTAATTACCAGCTATATAATTGGTTAAAGATTAAACCAACCTCCCATAGCTTTAAACACTTGAACCGAGTAATAAGCGCTAATCATGCTTACTACGGGTGCTAACATTAATGCAAATAATCCAAGTTCACTGCTCATCGTTTTAATCCTTTAAGTGGTTTATTTTACGTTTTTAACGCTAGCGTCAGTATTTTTAAACGTTGCGCTATCTGTTAAAACGGGCTCATCTAATAACCCCTCTAAAACAGTTTTAGCATCAAAATAAAGCGTTTCCTTTAGTGATTTTTCAAGCTCGATTGTGGTTTGCTTTACGTAGCTTGCTACACTTTGAGTTAATATATCAGTTACATCTAGGTCAACTTCTACTGCATGAACTTGCGCAGAACCTAATACTAATAAACTTGCCATAGCGATTTTAATTGAATGTTTCATAATGGTATTCCTTGTTTGTGTATTGTTTAGACGTAGTTATATACTCAAGGGTTGTGCCAACATAAAAATAAATCGTAAGCAACTGTAATTAAACAACTTTACATTGATTGCTTTAATTTAATAAATTCATACCTCGTTAATTTAACCATTTAATTTAATTTTTTGACTATTTTTTAGTTAATAAATAAAAGAGTTTTAAGTGTATTAATACCGTCACAGTAAATACATTTATCGTTTATAAAAACGTCATATCTAACCATTAAAGTGCGCACCACTATTAATAATTAAAAAAGTGCAGTATGACCCTTTCATCTCGTCGAAATTTCTTAAAAACCTCAGCTGCAAGCATATTTACAGTTGCGGTATCGAGCGCCATTACAGGTTGTGCTCAAACATTAATGAGCAAGCCTCTATCAGCAATTGAATTTAAACACGGGGTAGCGAGTGGCGACCCGCTTAGTAATGCTTTAATAATATGGACACGCGCAACAACTTCTCAATTAACGTCAGAAGTAACTGTTGCTTGGGAGTTGGCAAGTGATTCTAAATTTAAAAATATTATTTGCAGCGGGCGCGAACAAACCGATAAAAGCCGCGACTTTACAATAAAAATAGATGTGCAAGACCTTACTCCAAATACAGAATACTTTTATCGCTTTATTGGGTTAAATACACAAAGCCCTATTGGCCGCGCTAAAACTCTGCCGGTTAGTAATATTGAACAAATAAAAATGGTTGTTGTGTCTTGCTCAAACTACCCTGCGGGGTATTTTAATGCCTACACAGATGCCGCTAAGCAAAAAGATTTAGATGTAGTACTGCATTTGGGAGATTACATTTACGAATACCCAATGGGCGGGTACGCCACACAAAATGCAGAAAACATTGGCCGCCAATTAGCAGCTGATAACAGCGGTGAAATTATTACCCTTAGCGACTATCGTAAACGCTATGCTATTTACAGAACAGACCAAGGCCTTCAAGCACTTCACGCTGCAGCGCCTTTTATCGCAATATGGGATGATCACGAAGTTACCAACGATACCTATAAAAGTGGTGCTGAAAATCATACCCCTGATGAAGGTGATTTTTTTAAGCGTCGCGCAGCAGCTATTCAAGCCTATTACGAATGGCTGCCAATTAGGCCACCTATGGGCGAACAAAGCCCGCAAATATATCGCACCTTCGATTTTGGTAATTTAATAAGCTTACATATGCTAGATACGCGCGTAATAGCACGCGATAAACAACTCGCTTACAGCGACTACAAAAACCCCGAGACCAAGCAAATGGATGTTGCGCGCTTTGTCAGTGATTTAAATAATCCAAAAAGGCATTTACTAGGTAACACACAACTAAACTGGCTCACCAGTGCAATAACTAAATCAAATGCAAAATGGCAAGTATTGGGCCAGCAAGTATTGATGACTAAAATGTGGCTACCTACTGAAATATTCTCGCAATCCGATCGCACTAAAATACCGCAGGTGTTAAAAGAGCTTGTTGCCATTAAAAAAGCCGTGTTAGAAAATAAAGCGGTAACACCCGCGCAACTCGCACGCGTAAATACTTTAATGCCTTATAATTTAGATGCGTGGGATGGTTACCCAAGCGAACGCGAAGCATTATATAAAAGCGTTACCGCATTAAATAAAAAGTTAGTCGTGGTTGCAGGTGATACGCACAATGCGTGGCATGGCATATTAAAAAATGCAAAAGGCGAAAGCGTAGGAGTAGAGTTTGCAACACCTGGCGTTACATCCCCGGGTATGGAGCATTATTTAGCGCTTAATACAGCACAAGCAAAGCAAATGGCTGACTCGCTTTCATTGTTAATAAACGACTTAAATTATTGTGACCTATCGCACCGCGGATATATGATACTGACAATTACAAACGAGCAAATCACAACCGATTGGCGCTATATAGATAACATAAACTCACCAAGCTACAATATTGTTGAACAACACCAAAGTGTTTATAAAGGCTGATACTTTTAAAAAGAAGGTAGATGTATTATTTACCTTCTTCGCATATTTTATTTAACGTGCTTAATTACAAGTATAAAGAAGCGTCCACGAAGCATCACTTCCTGGAAGGCTGTTTGTATACCAATTTGCGCTGTATGCATTACCTTGATATTGCATTTTATCGTCAGTGTTATTGTGAGTAAACGGACCACCTGAGTAATCTTTGTTCACCCAATTAGGGTATGCATTAATACCATTACAATCTGTTGAACTTACAACACTGCATCCATTTGTATCAACACTTGTACCAGCGGGTGTATCTGGGCACTGATCAATATCATCATTCACACCATCGATATCCGCATCGCTTTGTGGCTCAACTACTTCAACAACACAACCTATATTATTAACAGTTTCACCTGCAGGTGTATTAGGGCATTGATCAACATTATCGCTTATACCATCGGCATCGCTGTCAGTTACTGCACAACCAATACTATCAACCGTTGTACCTGCGGGAGTATTATTGCACTGATCAAGGCTGTCACTTACGCCATCCCCGTCGCTATCTAAATCAACATTGCTACTACCACCACCCCAACCTTGAATGATCTCTTTAACTTTAGTGCCTGACGATGTTAGTGAATTCCAACTACCGCCTGGAGTAAATAACGAAGCACCTTCGTTTTTATCGTTTAAAGCCCAGTTAGCGTGGCTAATATTGTTTGTTTTAAAAAATGCCATCCATGCATCGGTTTCATTAATATTAACACCACCATTACCATCAGCATTAACTGTTCCCCACTCTGTGGCGAATAGTGCAATGCCGTTATCGAGTGCTGTTTGTGCTTTATTTCGATACGATTGACCATGCGTGCCAGCATAAAAATGCAGAGTGTAAGCAATATTGGCGCGATCAATTGGGTTTTGTGATGCCACATCAACATCTTGCGACCACGTAGGCGTTCCAACCACAATTAAGTTATCAGGATCGATTGCTCTAATTTTATCAATAACTGTTTCTGCATAAGGCTTAATATCGTTAACCCACGAGATTTGTAACGGCTCGTTATAAATTTCATAAATAACATTGTCGTACTGCCCATATTTGGTAGCTACGTCTTCAAAAAAGCGAACTGCAGTTGCTTGATCGGTATGTGCTTCATGGCTATGAAAATCAATAATAACGTACATATCTTCGCTAATAGCGGCATTTACAACAGTATCAAGACGGCTCATATTGCCCTCCCAATCAAAGTTCAAACTACCACCAGTACTCGTACCATGGCCAATAGCGGCACGAATTAATGTTGCATTAAATTCAGTTTTTGCCTTTGCTACTGTTTCTGCTGTATAAAATTTTTCAGCGCCCCACCCCGTGTTACTCCAAAATAGGCTAGGTCCTGCAAAGCTTGTGCTTTCCCCACCTGCAAGAATTTGATTTCCACTCACCGTTAACTTTTCAACAGCGGCATTGGCCATTGTTGAGCATCCTAATAATAAAGCTAACGATAAGCTCGCCACTTTAAAATCCTTTCTTTTGTGATTATTTGAACTGTTATTCATCGTATTTCCTTAAATTGAAATTATCAGTCGTCATTGCTTGACGTAATAAATTGACACCAAACCAATACTTAATAGCCAAATAAAGTTAATTTGGCGAGCAGAAAGTACCATTTATTTATTAACATTAAATGAATAAAAAGGTACAAAGATAAGGATTTTAGTTAACTAAATATCAACAAGTGAGCGATTTAACGAGGTTTGAGGATTTTACTGGGTATATACAGGCATTTACACGATGTTTACATGATGCGGGCAAAAAATTTCGGTTACAAAAAATATGTATAAAAATGAAAAGGCGGTAATAATAATTATTACCGCCATCAATAATAGCTAAATATCAGGGATAAATATGCGGGAAGAAAATTAATAAGCCAACCAAACCGAGTTCTAATTAAGTGGCTTATTTTTTAGTGGGCAGCGCTTTTCTTCCCAAACGGTATGCATCCATCATGCTCAGCACCCAAATTATAATCATTAAAGGTAAATATTTATATTCAGCGAGTTGAGCGCAAGCGTCAGATGGTTGTTGCGCAGCTTTTAAAATGGCCGTAACCGACATGGGGATTTTTCCGTTTACAATTTCATTTGCAGTACACTGTGCAATCGCAAATATATCTTGTAGGGTTAAAATTAAAAGAACAGAAAATACACCTGCAAAAATAGCGCCTATAAGGTGTTTTTTTAAAGAAAAATGCCCCGCTCCAGGATAAACAATGGCGGTAAGTAAAGCAGCTTTTAGATCTTGTTTCATGGTTATTTCAGCTCGTAATATGTATTACACTAGACACCAACATAGTGAATTAATTCTCTTTAAAATCAAGTAAAAGCTAAAGTAGCGTATCAAATAAAGTTATTTAGAATTACTCACAGCTAAGATTGAAACCTTCAGCGTACAGTTGTACACTGAAATTAATTCCAATAGTGGTAGGAACAGTTATGTCGTTAGAAACGCCTTATTCCCGTAAAGAAGAGAAATTAAACGTAATCAGCCATGCACTCGGTATTATATTTGCCGCGTTTGTTATGTGGGATTTATTTAGCCAAGCCACCAGCACTAAAGCGTATATTAGTACTGCAATTTATGGCAGCAGCCTATTTGTGCTGTTTTTGTCATCCACTTTGTACCATGCCAGTATTCAACCGCGCTTAAGAGCCTTTTATAAAAAGTGCGATCACTGCGCCATATACTTATTAATTGCCGGCACCTACACTCCCTTTTTATTAATCTCATTAACCGGTGCTTGGTCATGGGCAACACTTACATTTATTTGGACTGTTGCACTAGCAGGCGTTGCGTACAAAGTATTTGTAAAAAACGGTAATAAAAAAATATCGCTCGCCACCTACTTGCTCATGGGTTGGTTTGCACTGGCTATTGTATATCCGCTTTATTCAAGTGTTGATGTAAAAGCACTTTACTGGCTACTTGCCGGCGGCATTTTTTATAGTTTAGGTACATTATTTTACAGCGCTAAAAGCACCCAATTTAGCCACGCAATTTGGCACTTATTTGTTATTGCTGGGTGTGTTTGCCATTATATTTCAATTAGTAATTATGTTTATTGAATAAGTTAGAGAGCAAGTTAATTGACCTCTATAGCTGCATATGCTGCAGTGAGCTTGACCCAAAGTGAACTCAATTTTCTAAGCTGCCTGTGCGGCAGTGAACGAAATTGCTAAATTATTACTCGCAGATCCACGTTTCTAAGCTGCCTGTGCGGCAGTGAACTCGCAGCGACTGACGGCACTGACGTTATCTTATTTCTAAGCTGCCTGTGCGGCAGTGAACTAGTGCTGCTGATATTTGAGAGCTTTGGGGTTTTTCTAAGCTGCCTGTGCGGCAGTGAACATGTACGTCCCCCCAAAGTTGGGTTCTCCTGCTTTTCTAAGCTGCCTGTGCGGCAGTGAACCATCATTTGCATTAAACTCACGCTTCCCGTAATTTCTAAGCTGCCTGTGCGGCAGTGAACATTACGGTATTGAGGATGGTCTGTTTTTATTTTTTCTAAGCTGCCTGTGCGGCAGTGAACCGCTCGGCACAGTTCCAGCGGTCACGGTAGAATTTCTAAGCTGCCTGTGCGGCAGTGAACATCGAATCTGCGCGCGCTCAAAGCCTCGGTTTATTTCTAAGCTGCCTGTGCGGCAGTGAACAAGCAATCTGTTGTCGCTTACGCTAGTGGATTTTTCTAAGCTGCCTGTGCGGCAGTGAACGGCTTATACAATATAAGCAAAGCACCAGTAGATTTCTAAGCTGCCTGTGCGGCAGTGAACACAGACAAGGACCCCGACGACACGTCGAGCATTTTCTAAGCTGCCTGTGCGGCAGTGAACATTATTCGCGCCCTAAAGCAGTTCCGCCGACTTTTCTAAGCTGCCTGTGCGGCAGTGAACCTGTATGCAGTCTCTATGGTTATTTTGTTTATTTTCTAAGCTGCCTGTGCGGCAGTGAACACCCAGCATTGAAAGCCAGCTTTTGCACATACTTTTCTAAGCTGCCTGTGCGGCAGTGAACCGTAACCTAGCCACACCTCGCGGTTGCCAAAATTTCTAAGCTGCCTGTGCGGCAGTGAACTAGTGAATAAGCCTTGTAGAAAAGCGCTATCATTTCTAAGCTGCCTGTGCGGCAGTGAACCTAAAGCAATTTGTGAAACTTACATTACGAACTTTCTAAGCTGCCTGTGCGGCAGTGAACTAGTTACTCAACGATAACCAATCATCCTGTGTTTTCTAAGCTGCCTGTGCGGCAGTGAACGTGTGCTTATCACTGGTGCTAAATTCCTTACTTTTCTAAGCTGCCTGTGCGGCAGTGAACTGCCCAGTTGATCGTTGAGTTATCTACAGCAATTTCTAAGCTGCCTGTGCGGCAGTGAACGGGCTAAGCTTTGCTCGTCGTCTTGCTCATGTTTTCTAAGCTGCCTGTGCGGCAGTGAACAATATATTGTACGTACCTTTCCCAGCGCTTTCTTTCTAAGCTGCCTGTGCGGCAGTGAACCGGTTGTTGTCTCGTCTTTAATAGACCCGTTATTTCTAAGCTGCCTGTGCGGCAGTGAACACCAAAGCATAGACAGCGCAAGCAATGCTGCAGTTTCTAAGCTGCCTGTGCGGCAGTGAACCGGTTACACGCATGTTCGGTACGAGCGCTAAGTTTCTAAGCTGCCTGTGCGGCAGTGAACGCTGATAGGTCGTTGTCGTTTAATCCTGCTATTTTCTAAGCTGCCTGTGCGGCAGTGAACCTAAAGCGCACCCTGCTTATACTTTTTGGACGTTTCTAAGCTGCCTGTGCGGCAGTGAACTTACTGTGGAGCATTTTATTAATTGCGTAACATTTCTAAGCTGCCTGTGCGGCAGTGAACATCAATAGCTTTTATAGTAGCCTTTGCAGATTTTTCTAAGCTGCCTGTGCGGCAGTGAACGAAATAAAACAAACCGAGATGGGTTACTCTCATTTCTAAGCTGCCTGTGCGGCAGTGAACAGCGCACGCCTAACATCGACCTCTTCTTGCATTTTCTAAGCTGCCTGTGCGGCAGTGAACGCTAAAGAGCGATCTGAAAGACTAGCTAGCGATTTCTAAGCTGCCTGTGCGGCAGTGAACCTCCAATTGATTATACGTACCAGTGGCAATTATTTCTAAGCTGCCTGTGCGGCAGTGAACATACATGAATAACAATGAAGAGAAAAAGTCGAATTTCTAAGCTGCCTGTGCGGCAGTGAACATTTGCTATCTGTTTATTTGTAAACTCCTTATTTTCTAAGCTGCCTGTGCGGCAGTGAACAAGCTTTTCATACATAGCCTTAGATTTAGCTATTTCTAAGCTGCCTGTGCGGCAGTGAACCCAAGTGGCCCGCAAGATTATTACGGTGTAATTTTCTAAGCTGCCTGTGCGGCAGTGAACTAATTACGTATACGATATTGTTATAGTATATGTTTCTAAGCTGCCTGTGCGGCAGTGAACAATTTTGGCAGTGAATCTCATTTTGCAATACATTTCTAAGCTGCCTGTGCGGCAGTGAACGCTGCGGCCTTGGTTGGTATCGGAATTCAGACTTTCTAAGCTGCCTGTGCGGCAGTGAACTTTGATGAGTTAGGTAAAAAGGTTCGCATAAATTTCTAAGCTGCCTGTGCGGCAGTGAACGTAAATCACCACAAGAGTTTTCAATGTTAATCTTTCTAAGCTGCCTGTGCGGCAGTGAACCAGAGTGGTCCGTATAACGAAAATGTTATCGATTTCTAAGCTGCCTGTGCGGCAGTGAACCCAGCACTCTGGGGTGGATTCGGAAGGCAATATTTCTAAGCTGCCTGTGCGGCAGTGAACTTTTAGCCATTTCTGACCAGTCAGTTTTCCACTTTCTAAGCTGCCTGTGCGGCAGTGAACGGGTATGAAATAGCCCTCTTCTGGTTTGTTAATTTCTAAGCTGCCTGTGCGGCAGTGAACTGTACCAACATTTGCCCACTCTGCTTTTTGCTTTTCTAAGCTGCCTGTGCGGCAGTGAACAGTGTCAGACGAATACGAAAAGCTTTACCACATTTCTAAGCTGCCTGTGCGGCAGTGAACTTAGCTTGAATATTTCATTTGTTAACACTAAATTTCTAAGCTGCCTGTGCGGCAGTGAACCCAATTATTTGCAGCGTCCCTTCCTTGCCTGTTTTCTAAGCTGCCTGTGCGGCAGTGAACCAGGAGTTAGATGGGTGGAAGTCCGTTCTGATTTTCTAAGCTGCCTGTGCGGCAGTGAACGAATGCTCACAAGGAAATTAAAGCACCGTTTTTTTCTAAGCTGCCTGTGCGGCAGTGAACGGGCAAGTAAATCCAGAATCATTCAGGGGGTTTTTCTAAGCTGCCTGTGCGGCAGTGAACTTTTATCTTTCCACTCATACATCACCCCTGTAGTTTCTAAGCTGCCTGTGCGGCAGTGAACTACTATCAACGAAAGCGGCTTTTCCATCAGTATTTCTAAGCTGCCTGTGCGGCAGTGAACGGTAATCAAGCGTGTATGTTGCACCGCCCTCTTTTCTAAGCTGCCTGTGCGGCAGTGAACCTGCCTAAGCCCTAGCGCAGTGTTTTGCATTATTTCTAAGCTGCCTGTGCGGCAGTGAACTTCTGTACAGATTTCAGACAGTTGGTTTTATTTTTCTAAGCTGCCTGTGCGGCAGTGAACAGCCGATCCGGCCGATGCAGCTTACCTTGTAATTTCTAAGCTGCCTGTGCGGCAGTGAACTTTGTATTGATCGCCTTTAAACTGCCTTCTTTTTTCTAAGCTGCCTGTGCGGCAGTGAACCTTTGATGCTAGCTACTATTGCGAGTATGACGTTTCTAAGCTGCCTGTGCGGCAGTGAACATTTAGTAATGTCACTGCTGAGGATATTTACTTTTTCTAAGCTGCCTGTGCGGCAGTGAACATAGCGAGATCTTTATTCAGCTTGGCCTTGATTTTCTAAGCTGCCTGTGCGGCAGTGAACAAAGCAGGATAATGGGCCAGCTCTTGGTGTTTTTTCTAAGCTGCCTGTGCGGCAGTGAACTATTTACAATATCGCTAATCGTGTAGTTTGTATTTCTAAGCTGCCTGTGCGGCAGTGAACTACATCGAGTATTTGATTGTTCACGCTGGCTATTTCTAAGCTGCCTGTGCGGCAGTGAACACTTAACGGGAACTCTTGAGTTGTTTTTAAGTTTTCTAAGCTGCCTGTGCGGCAGTGAACAAGCGCCAAAACGGTGAGTAAGACGAGTCGTTTTTCTAAGCTGCCTGTGCGGCAGTGAACGTGATGAGCTTCAAGATGCGCTTCTGCAGTATTTTCTAAGCTGCGCCTGTGCGGCAGTGAACATATTTATTTGCAGGAAGCCAAAGCGAAGAGCTTTCTAAGCTGCCTGTGCGGCAGTGAACTCCTTATCCAGCGCGTTAAATATTAACGGGTCTTTCTAAGCTGCCTGTGCGGCAGTGAACTCAGCTATTGAAGTTGTTGAGCCAGCCTCGTTTTTCTAAGCTGCCTGTGCGGCAGTGAACTTGTTGTTTATGGCGGTACGCCGGGCACACTTTTTCTAAGCTGCCTGTGCGGCAGTGAACTTTACTCAAAAATAACAGGAGTTGAGCCTCGTTTTCTAAGCTGCCTGTGCGGCAGTGAACAATAGAATATCACGCAAAAAACAAGTTACAACAGGTGATTAAGGTAAAATATGAATTTTTACCTTATTTTTATCGTTTGTTGTAACTTGTTGTTTTAGTTTTTTATTTTTAAAGAACAAAAATAAAGGTTAAAACTGGGGGATACTTGCCAGTTTTTCTTTATGGTTATGATTTACACTCAAACCATAACAATTAAACTTTCCAAATTGTTGCTCAGCAACGTCTACCTTTTTGATAAACAGTGGAAATTTTCTACTGCTAGCTAAATCACGTTGTTTCGTTTCTTGGCTTTCTAACCAAATAAAAGGTGCGTTGTTATTCGCTTTAGGTTTACTTTTTTCAAGCTCGGCTAAACAAATATCAAGCGGTTGTCCAGATTTTTCAGACCAACGCTGCGCTTTGCTGAGCATATCTTTTTCTATACGTGCTTCACCTTTGACTTGCACCCTAACAAAACTCACATGCGTCACCTTTTCTGGTACGGGTTTTATTGATTTTATATGCACGTAATCTTCAAAGCGATTAAGCCACTTAGCTATGTTTAATTCAGTTAGTTGCGACTCTGCATCTGCCAGTAATCTTAATTGATTACCTAACGGAAATACTTGCTCAGCACTTTTTTCAGCATTATAACGAGGGAAACTAACGGCAATAGCCGACTCATTATTTGCTACCTTGTTATCAACCAAGGCGATATGCACTTGTTGGTAAACCTTTTGCCAAATGAAGCCAAGGGTGATGTCGGCTTCTGGCAATAAGGTTATATCGAGATAATATTTCATTTTCTTTGTTCCTATATGAAATAAAGGCTATTTGTCGCTTTCCCCAAACACACCGCCACGCACTAAAATAGCCATAACATAGTGCTCATCTTCCACTCGTTCTAACTCTGTGCCGCGTGCCCATTTATCAAAAAAGGTGTAGAAGTCTTGTTTATCTTTAGGGGTTCTGTACGCTTTTCCTAAATTGGTCACTGCGCCATAAGGTTCTATAGCGATAGGGCCTGCTGTTTTTTCTTCATCGTCAAACTCTGGATACCACGTATCAATACTACGTAGCGCATTACCTAACTTTTGAGAATGCATAGCGGCAATGTCGTGCACTGAATAAAGAATTTTGCTTTTTTTACCTTTTCCTTTATCAAGCACTAACTCCTCACTTGGGTAGACTTCTTGTGCTTTACCTACTTGTACAAAGCAATTGACTTCCAACATTAGAAAATCGTCTTCGCTTGATAGTGCAGCTGCGATACGTTCGCCTAGTTCAATAACTTGCTTGTCATCATGATTAAAGTGGCGCGTACTAAATTGTGTTGCATCAAATACCCATGACTGTTTGCTGTTTTTATTTAAGGCGTTTACTTGTACTTCTATATTTTCAGCGCCAACACGGTTACGCCATAAAAAGCGCGCATTAGCTAAGTTAAGTGCATAACGTTTACCGAGTTCTTTAAAGCTTTCTTTTTCAATGTAGGTATTTACCGCTTTAGTGTAACTTTCTTTAAATAGTGCATTGTTACAAGCAGAAGGGGTTTGCACGCCACCCAATACTTTTAGGGTGAAATGCAGCTTTAACGTGTCTTGCTCGGGTGCAAGTGCACAGCTGTCAACGGTTTGTAAATTCGCTTTTTCTACTTCCGCATTTAACTTTACAGGATCACTTTTAATTGCTGCTTTTAAGCGGTTTGAAATAGTACCGCGCACTGACTTTTCAATAAGTTTTAACGAAACTTGGTTGCTTTTGTTATTACGTTCTTCCCATTGTGTGCCATACATATAACCGTCTGACGGTACTAATTTCTTTTCAAATGCCAATACTGATGCGGTGTCTTGATTCTTAGCCATGATAATTTTCCTTTTAATAAATTAAGTTATGCGTAATAAGCGTTTTCAATTTCTTCTTCGGTTTGAACAATTTTTTGATTTTGAGTACAAAGATATAAGTTATTGCTTTGATCTGTTTGATAGCGCCACAAGATTTCGTCGATTGATTTAATTTTATGAGGCATTTTAAATTCACCTAGCGTCACCACACTTTCAGCAAAGCGATGCGGTGTGTTTGGATCTCGTTGATTTTTGGCTTCACCTAATTCTGTTAAACCGTGAAAACCTGTTGCTATGGGTACAATCCAACCTTTATTTTTTCGCTTGCTCGTCCATTTAAAAATTTCATCACTTTCAGGTAACGATTCATCACATTTATGATGAATAACGAGATTATCTAACAGCGCATCCATTGCGTCTTGCCCTGATCTCATTGCGTCAATCATTAAGTCTCGACGCTCAATTAATGCATAACCGGGCATAAGTTTTCGTGTTAACGCGCTAAGATCTGTAGTATTACCATTTTCAACCTTGAAAAACTGCGGCGCTTTAAACGTTAAAATATCACCGCCAGCCATTTTCATGTTGCTGTTCAGCAAATGCGTAATTTTTTCTTGTATGACGGCTTCATCATCTTTTTCAATACCGATGTACTCAATCACTAATGACACAGTTAAATGACAACGTGCTTCTTCGATAAAAGCACTTCTTGCCCCTGTTTTATCTAACGGGTTACCTGTACCAATAATTGAATGCACAAAATCATCAATACCTTTATGGGTTTGTAAGTCACATTGATGGTTAACCACAGCAACGCTATTAAATTTAATATCACTATAACCTTGCGCATTTAACTTTCGTTGCAGTGCGTGTACCGCGCCAAGCCATGCCGTCATCGCAGGAAAGCCAATAGTAAACGGACTAGAAAGTGCATTAGCGTTATGTACTTTTATATGGGGTAATAGTAATAATCGTTTTAACTGGTTCATTTTAAAAACTCCTTATTACGTTCAATCACTTCGGCAAAGTGTAAACGTTCGGCTTCACCTAATTTGATTGCTTTTTTGTCTAATACCTTTTCATAACTACGCGTTAACCATGCAGATATTTCAGTGATGAGTGAATTTAGCCATTGCTCTGATTTTTCTCTTTCATCAGCAAAGTCATCATGTAACCAAGTACGTTGAGTACTTGATAGTGAAAAAGTGTCTGCGTGGTATTGCGTTTGTGAAACCGCACGTACTGACCACATTTTCTCAATCAGTAAATCTATGATTTGTTGAAGGTTACGATCTCTTGCATCGCGAAGTTTGATGTTGTTGTAGTCAGCCTGAAATAATTTATGCAGTGCTTTGAAATTGGCAGCATATTCATATTTTTTAAATGACTCGGTAAAAAAATCACTTTTAGGAAAGTTAACATTTCGCTTTTCAATACTCGGCGGTAATGACGATAAAAGATGCGCTTTACCGCCATTTTGATTATTTAACACGCTGATATTTTGTGGTTTTGTACCGCCATAACCTATGGTGGTTAAGCCATATATTTCACTATAACCTTGCTCGCTAAATTCGTTTTTACGCTTTTTATCTCGAAGTGCTTTAACTTCTTCTGAAAAACGTAATTTATCTAATCGAGAACGCAATTGATAAACCATGCCCGAATTAGTTAGCAGTGATAGTTGGTGATAATCATCGTCAACGGGGAAATACACTTGTTTTATTTTAGAACTAGTTTGAGGTTCAACATCCTTAATCATTGATAATAAACCTGCTTTCAAATCATCGTATGGCTCGGCGCAATAATTTAATATGCTCCTAGCTTGTTCACTATCCTCACGCAAGTGCTCAAAAAATCGCTTACCATCAGCTAAAGCTAAAGACAGAAAAGATCCTATTTCACCAATACTACCCACTTCAGCGCCATTACCTGTCGAATCTAAATTAATGCCTATAACATTTCCTGTTTTTAGAAATCCATCATTTTCAAAGCTTCCTAGATGAATAACAGGTGATACATAAGTTCTCTTTTTGATATTGGTATCGGAAGCTCCAACATCTGGATGGGTAAATTTACTAGGGTGACTTGAAAGTGCCCTTTTAACAGCTCTATTTGATGCATAAGATAACCAATGGTTAAGAGAATAATGTTTATCACACTCCTTTATTAAACCCTCTTTTATCTCCAAAGACATTGCAGGTTTAATTTTTTTTCTTTTCCAATTTTCTTTTAATTTTTCAAAAAAATTATCAACTTCTGTTATTAACATTATTAACCTCCTTTTTTGTTCACTTTAACTAACCCAAACTGGTCGTTATATTCATACTGTGCATTTTCACGCTCTGCCATATTTATTTCTCCGTAGCGCAATGACACCCATTTTCGCGTAGTTAAGCTCGATTCACCGATGTAATTTGCTAATAACTGTTGGTAGTTGCGCTCAAACCATAAGTTTTGTTTCTGTTTATCTGTTAATTCTACCTGCTTAATATTGTGTATATTTTCTCGATTAATGGCCTGATAGTTCATATCTAACAAAGGCTTACCTGCATCATCTTTTTCAGTGAAATAACAGGTATCTTCATTCTCGTTATAAAAGAGGAATAAATTAATGCTCGCTTCACTTTTTCTAAAAGGGGTTAATACTTGTGGTAAAGCTGTTAAGTACCATGTTTCGGTTAAATAACCTTGTAAGGTATTTGCGCCAAATGCAGAAAAGTTTGTGAGTTGTTGCGCGGTTACTTGATGTTCCATAAATGCTAATAACTGTTTATCTGCTTGGGTGGGTACTTTTATCCTCGGAATAGCATTTAAACTTTCGTTAATACGTGCTTCATTGACTAATTTATTAAGATTGTGGCTGTGTAGTGTTTGAGCCCAACCATCTTCATAACCCGGTTTAATGAAATACTTACCATCTTGCTTATCATTAGCTTTAAATGCCTTGAGGTTATATTGCATTACACCAATATTGGCTGATGCTACTTCTTCAGATCTATGTCGTCGTACACGCCCAGCCAGTTGTACAATGGAGCGATAAGATGAGGGTTCGATAATTGCCCAGTCAAAATCATGATCTCGCCCTACTTCTTCAACAGGCGTCGCCACTAAAATAAACAGTACATTGTTAATACGGCTATTATTTTTAGCGCATGATTTTTTTGCACATAAGTCGAGATGGTTGCGGATCACAGGGTTGGAAAATGCTTGTTGAGGCTCTCCTGCTTTTTCTTTTCGTTTTAACACCTCATCAAGGTGTTTTTCTTGTTCATGACGCAGTAGCAAAACTTGTTGGCTGTGATATGCCATTACTTTTACTTGGGTATCTTGTGGGTAGTCGGCTTGTAGTAAATATTTGGCTAAATCAACACAGGGCGAAATATTAGCGACGCGAATAACGCCAAATGAAACCTTGATTGCTGTTTTGCTATCAATGCTATGTTGTTGTTGATGCTTGGTTAAAGTAGCTTGTTTTACTACTGAAAAATAATGAGATTGTTTACTTTCTTCACATCCATTTTCAGGTGTTGTTGCTTCTATCGATATTAGTGGGCAAGGCAGAATGTCAGCTTTACGTTTGGCTACTTGCTTATTTAGACTGTTAATACGTTTATCGATAAAGTTATTGTGATTAGCCTGATATTTTTCAAGCGCGCTATTAGCTAGTGTTACGTTGCTTTGTACTACTTTGCTTTGTGTAACGTTAACGCTATGCACGTGTGTGGTAAATTCATCTATCCATGCGCAGCCTATTTCAGCTTTTGCTTGGTCTCGACTTTGAGTAAAAATTTGCCAACCTTTTTTGTAGGCATTGAAGTAACCTAATGCTAAATCGGGTGGAATAGTTGCCGATGAAATCATGACTTTTCTACCTAGCATGCCTGCTAAATGAATAAGTCTGCCAATGGCGATTAAATCATCACCGGTAAAGTCGTCTATTTCATCAATCACTAAATCTGACGACATTAACCGCAAACTCGGTAAAATATAACGTCCGCCACGCTTTGTTTCTGTTGCCGCCATTAAGTGATCAATGGTGCACGCGAGTACTGGCGCGTATAAAAACTGTTTATCTCTAGTGCACGTTAGTACAGTACTTAGCCCTTCTTCAGGTATTTCGCAGTCATAATCAATAAACTCCTCTAACAAGGCCTCTTGTGATTCAGAGCCTAACACCTCATCTGTTATTTCATCTTGTTTAATTTCTCGTTGGTTGTGCAGTTCAGCAACCGCCCTTGAGCCTATTAATACCGCAAGATCTGCATTGGTTAAGCCTATTCGGTCACGATATTCATCACCTGTTTGCAACGTTAATGTACGTAACCCCAGCGCAAGAATATAACGCAGACTTTTGCCGTCAGCCGATAACGCACGCATAACCTTAGCGTTGGCAAAGGTTTTACCACAACCAGTACTTGCCATGTTCACCGCGAAAAAACCTGTTACTTTTTTGTTTTGCTGTGTTTTCCAGTCATTAATTTTGGTTACGGCTTTATCTTGCCATTTATATTTAGGGTCTGAACTTACCCGCCTTAATGCTTGAATGTCAGTTGCCACGGGGGGCTCTTTTTCAAATGCTGGTAATAAATGTGCGGTGTCTAAGGCATTTTTTGCCACGCCTACCAAGTGCTCATCAAGCTTTTGCTTTAGTTCGCTGGTATCTCGATCGGTATTAGCGAATAGCCCTGTGCTATTTTTCCAGTTTTTTGCAGCATCTTGTGATGAATAAAAGTGATCACCTAGCATTAAACACAAACGCGCATGGTGCAATACCAAACGGTAACTTCCGTCTTTCATCGCTGATTCAAGCAAAGGTAAATTATTGAGTAGGCTAGTAGCCCAACGTTTTATTTTTTGAGTCCACTGTATTGATTCAGATAACAAACCATTGGGAAATTCAAAACAATGCTTTACCCGTTTGTTGTATTCTGTTTCATCTATCTTGTTTTCATAGCCCCATTCTTGCGTTATACGTTTGAGCATAGCGGATATATCAGGTGCTTTTTCATCACGCCAATCACTTTTTATGTAAGGTAAACGATGATGAGAGACTATTAACCAAGCCAACAATTTAGCACCACTGGGAAGCTTATCTAATGGTGTTGAATTTTGTGTTTTAATCGTTGTTTTTAACTGTGATTCAGTAAAACCGTTTTGCGCTAATTCGGTTAACCATGTTTCATCACTTTTACTATTCACTAAAGCATTAAGTAATAAAACAGAAATCCATTCATGCCTTAACGGATCACCTTTGAATTTATTTTTACTATTAGGACTTAACTTCTCTTGAAATAAACGAGACGCTTTTCCCCAGTCATGGAGTAACGCTGATAGCGCTGAGAGTGATTTAATTAACGGTAGATATTTCCAATCATTTTCTATTTCACTGTTTAACAAGTTTTTTCTCGTACTATTTACAGGCACTATGCCCTGTTCATTAAATTTATGTTTATTACCCACCACCCAAATAAACTGACTACGCGATCGGCTTCGTATCCAATGACAACTGACTGCTGTACTTTTGCTTGCGGTTTGCTTGAGCATTTTTTTAACGGTTAATAAACCGTCTTCAGTGATTAAGGTTTGCCAGGTGTTATCACCAATACGATTGGCGAAAGCGTCGAGTACACGGCGTGTTTTTTTGAGCGCGTTTTTTTCGCACTGTGATACAAACGTGACCATCATAAATTGTGTTCCTCTATGTGGTTTTGTGAGTAATTTTGCAGTGCAATTGCTTTAATCGTATCAAACATGTAGTCGAGTGCTTTGTGATCTGTAAAGGCTTGTAATGCTTGTTGGCGAAACTCTTGCTCTGTGGCGTTTTCTTTGGCGCATATAAATGCCCAAGGTAGAACAATGGCATCTTTTATTAAATCTGCTACATCAAACACTAAGGCGCCGCGTCTGGTTTTTCCATGCATTACAGCAAAACCATGAGGAATGCCTAACACCCATAAACAGCTTGCCGCTAATCCGTAGGCAAGGTAGTTACCATGATTTAAAAAGTCGTTTGCTTTGTCGGTGCTTTGGTGCTGGCGTTTAAATGCTGCGGTGCTGGTATTATTAGCGGCGTATTTATAAAGTACTTTGGTTAATTGCGCTTCAGTAAGGAGTAACTCTGATTGTTTAGTTGCTGCACTAGTGCGTGCTTCAAACGTACTTAATGCTTTTTGCATTTTTTCACTATTGAAGTCAAACCCTTCGTTTTTTAAGTCGCGGTCTTTGTTCCAAACTTTTTGTAAGTAACTAATGCGGGCTTGTTGCATTGTTTTCGCGGCTAATAGTCGTTTTTCGTCTTCAAACCAAAACTGTAGCCAGCCATGCAAATATTCGGTTGGTCTATATTCGCTTTGTGGTGTAAACCACTCGACCTCGCACGCCATATGTAAAGGAGTGCCTCCGCCACCGGTAAAACCAACAAGCACGCCTGCTTGGGCTAGCATTCTCATTGCTGCTTGCGTTATTGATGTTCCATTTCCTAGTAATAGTACGGTGGTATTAGCAATAGGTACGTTAAAGTATTGGTTTTCGTTTTTAGCTTCGGTAAGGTACAAAACACGCCCATCTTTTTGCATAACACGGCAGTATTCTAGGTAATACATATTGGCGCGTTTTGAGTGTAAAATTGTCTTTAAGTCGCTTGGGCTAAAATCGTCCATTACTTTCATCCTTTATTGTCATTCCCTTTAAATTACTGGCTGCTTAGCTTTTGAGCAACACTGTACGTTTATCACCTGTCGTAATTTTAGGCATATTTTTAGTTTATTATTATTTACGTTGCTCGTTAAATACTATGGCATGTAAGGCTGTAAGTTAGCTAAGCAATTGGGGCTGAGTATAATTTGTTGCGCTTCGGGGTTTGCTTGGTAACTGTCTACACGTAGTTGTTTTAATAGATAAAGTAATAAAGCGGCGCGTATTTTTATATTGCGTGTGTAATGGCCATTTGATTGCTGATTCATTTGGTGATCGAGTGCTATTATTCTTGCTTTATTAGCGGTTAATCGAGGGTCGGGCTCTATGCTAACGGTAAGTTGGGTTTGCCATAATGTGTCGTGTTGTTGGTCGTACTCTGCGGGTCCTTCTATTTCACACTCGCCATTAAAACGAGTAAGAACAAAGTCTCTAAAATCTCGATTTTTTTCACAATACGCACGTACATGCCAACGGGTACCATCAAAAACTAAATTATGCGGACTAATAATACGTGATTCGAACTCAGGACTTGATACAGAAGCATAACCTACATCAATTCGTTGCTTATGTTTTAGTGCGTGTAATATACCACTCACCCTTTGAGGGTTTACTGGCACTAGGGGGGATTGCATTGCAGTAAAGTGATTATAGTATTCACTTTGAATACCTTGCTGGGTAAAACTTAAATAAGTACCAAGATCGTGTTCACCATACTCTGGTATAAAGTATTTTGTCGCTTGATATCCTTTTTTTGAGTTGTTGTAAATCAAAAAATCAGGATGCTGTTTTAGGTAATTTTGTATATATTTAGATGCACTTGAACGGCTTATATTAAAATGTTGTTGTATGTGCTTTGTAGTTAAGCGATTTTCCCAAAATACAATAAGTTCTATAAAATGAAAACGCTTAATTAAATCGTAATTTGAATGTGTTATCACGCTGTTCCTTAGCTGTTTTTTCCTTTTTACAAAGTATCAAATTAGGTAAAAATAACAATAAAAATTTACTCTTTGTTATCTGCATCGATATAGATGAAAGCCGTTAGTAGTTCACGAAAGCTTTACTCCCACCGGCACTGCCGCATATTCACTTTGTCGTTATTAAACAATACGCCTTCTGATAATAACTTTTCGCGTTGTTCTTGGTATTTTTCGCTGCCCGCTGGGAATGATATTTTACCTTGGCTGTTTACCACGCGATGCCAAGGTATAACTGAGTCGTTTGGCATCACTTTTAATAAGCGCCCAACCAATCGTGAGTTTTGAGGATAGCCAGCAAGGCCTGCAACTTGCCCGTAGCTTGCTACTTTACCCACTGGTATGCCTGCGATAACAGTATAAATAAGAGTTTCTTTATCAATATCTGCGTTCATTTAAATACGCCTCACTAAGTACTTTAAATTGCTCCCAAATAGTGCGCGCTACAGGGCCGTGATGCACTGCATGTTGTCTAAAGGCTCTAATTTGTGCACTAAACTTATGCTCTCGGTCAGTTATGTGTATTTCTTGAAGTAAGCCTGCTTTTATTTCAGGAGCACAGTGTTCTAGGCTCATCATTGCCCAACCTGCGCCTGAGAGTAAAAACGATTTTAAGGTCGATACATCATCAATTTTCATCATGGCGGAGCCTTTTGAGTACGATAATCTGTCGCTGTCGATACTCAAGTCACTTTCAAACATGGCTAAACACGGATACGTTTGCAGTTCGCTATAGGTGAGTTTTTGAGGGAGTACGCCTTTAGCGCTCACAATGCCAATATCGAGCCTGCCTATGGGTACGCTTTCTAAATCACCTGTCGCATGAAATAAATCAAACCACGGGCCAATGCCTAATTCGGCTTGCCCACTGTTTACTTGCTCTAATGAGATAAAGCGTTTTCCGCTTGTTAAGCTAAATTCTGTGCTTGTAAACAACCTAAAAGTATTACTTATGATCTCGTTGTAACTTTGCATATGGCAAAGTTGTTCGTAACAAATTCTAAATTGGGGCTCATTGCCCAATGCTAATTCTTTAGCGAGTTGTGCCAGCTCATCGTTGGCATGCAAAAGTTGCTTCGCTTCGCGGTGAAAAATACGCCCTTTTTCAGTAAGCTGTAATCGGTACTTACTTCTGTCTAGTAACTCAAACCCTATTTTTTCTTCTAGATTTTTAATCGCGAGTGTAAGCGCTGGTTGCGTTTTATGTAGCTTTAGTGCTGCCCCGCTTAAGCTCGCGCTTTGCACTATGGCATCTAAAATTATTAATTGATTCAGCTTCATATAGCACTCTGTAACATTATAAGTAAAACTTATTGAGTTTCTAAAATTTAATGATTTTTATTTTATATGTTTGCAGCGTATGCTGCACTTAATTATTTTGCCATCATTGCAACGGAGAAGACATGAAACTCTTTCGTCTATGTTTATTAACTACGACACTACTAAGCTTACTTGCCTGTTCTGAACCAGAACAACAAGTTAAAGAAGAGCCCATTCGCCCAGTTAAATTATTCAACATAGGTCATGATTCTCAAACTAACATTCGTAGTTTTCCTGCTGAGGTGGTTGCAAACCAAGGCTCTTACCTTGCTTTTAGAGTAAATGGCGAACTTATTAAGTTTCCTGTGCTTGCTGGTGAACACGTTGAAAAAGGTGATTTATTAGCAAAACTAGACCCTGAAGATTTTCAGTTACAGTTTGACGAGCGCAAAGCGCGCTTTGAATTGGCAAAATCACAACTTGGCCGTATTGAGCAATTATTTGAGAAAAAAATCACCAGCCAATCAGAATTAGATCAAGCCACTGCTAATATGCAAATTGCTGAATCTGCATTTAGAATTGCACAAACGAACCTTGAGTACAGCGAGCTACGCGCACCATTTTCAGGCACTGTTGCTAAGGTATTTGTTAAAAACTTTGAAAACATTCAAGCCAAGCAAAATATTTTACGCTTAGAAACACGCGATTTAATGGACGTAGAAATCCAGGTTCCTGAAAAAATAGTCGCTCGCTTTAAAAAAGGCACCGATTACCACCCAACTGTAAAGTTTGATGGCTTTGACGATAAACAGTACACACTTGATATTAAAGAGTGGGATACCCAAGCTGATCCTGCAACGCTTACCTATAAAGTTGTGTTTACGCTACCTGTACCAGAGGACTTTAATTTACTAGCCGGTATGACGGGTAGCGTGCTTATCGATTTAAGTAAAGTAACGCGCTCACAAGTTTCATATACTATTTTACCTATTGAATCGGTATTTTCTGAGCCGCAAGAAACAATTAAAAATAACGCTTACGTATGGCTTTTTGATTCAAATACTGGCCAGGTTCATAAACAAGCTGTAAAAATTGGCCAATTGCATCGTGATGGAATTGAAGTGTTAAGTGGCATTGAAGAAGGTCAAATTGTGGTTTCTGCCGGTGTGCATTCACTAAAAGAAGGCATGAAAGTAAGAGCATGGAATAAAGAGCGAGGCTTATAATTATGAGCTTTGCACAACTCTCCATAGAGAAAAAAGTAATCAGCTGGATGTTTACGCTGCTGTTATTAATTGGCGGTAGTGTATCGTACTTTGATTTAGGACAACTAGAAGACCCTGAGTTTACCCTTAAAAAAGCCATGGTTATTACCATGTACCCTGGTGCTTCGCCGCAGCAAGTTGAAGAAGAAGTTACTTTTCCAATTGAAAACGCGATTCAGCAATTGCCTTATGTTGACTACGTTACGTCTATTTCGTCTAACGGTAAGTCGCAGATTTCGGTAGAGATGAAAAGCAATTATCGAAAAGAGCAGCTTCGCCAAATTTGGGATGAGATGCGTCGTAAAATTAACGACCTTTCTCCGTCATTACCCAGTGGTGTTTACCCTAGCACTATTTTGGACGACTTTGCCGATGTTTACGGTGTTATGTATTCGGTAACCGGTGATGGTTATTCGTATGATGAGCTTAAAGATTACGTCGATTTTTTAAAGCGCGAACTAGTCCTTGTTAAAGGTGTTAGTAAAGTAACGGTTGCAGGGCAACAACAAGCTCAAGTAATGGTTGAAGTATCTACCCGTAAACTTGCTCAATTAGGTATTGCACCAAGCCATATTTTTGCATTATTACAATCACAAAATACGGTTTCTAACGCGGGTAAAATTCGCGTGGGCGATGAATCAATTCGATTGCACCCTACCGGCGAATTTAAAGATGTAAAAGAGCTCGAAACACTATTAATTTCAAAACCGGGTGCCAATGAGCTTATTTATTTAGGCGACGTAGCAAAGGTTTACAGAGAGTACGCAGAAGTACCTAACAATATTATTCGTTATAATTCTCAGCAAGCTTTGCTTATTGGCGTGTCGTTTATGTCGGGTGTTAACGTGGTTGATGTGGGTAAACACATTGACGATCACTTAGCCTCACTTGAGTATCAACGCCCTCATGGTATTCACATAAATTCGGTATACAACCAACCACAAGAGGTTCAAAAATCGGTTGATGGTTTTATTATCAGCTTACTTGAAGCCATCGCGATTGTTATTGTAGTACTGCTCTTATTTATGGGATTAAAAAGCGGTATTTTAATTGGTGGTATTTTACTGCTTACCGTACTGGGTACGTTTATATTTATGAAGTTGTTTGCTATCGACTTGCAACGCATATCGCTTGGGGCACTTATTATTGCTCTTGGTATGCTGGTTGATAACGCAATAGTCGTCACTGAAGGGATACTAATAAACCTCAAACGTGGCCAAACAAAACTCAAAGCGGCTATTAATATTGTTGAGCAAACAAAATGGCCATTACTAGGGGCAACAGTCATTGCGGTTACTGCGTTTGCGCCAATTGGCTTAAGCTCTGATGCCAGCGGTGAATTTGCCGGTAGCTTGTTTTGGGTGTTGTTTATTTCGCTTTTATTAAGCTGGATCACAGCGATTACCTTAACGCCATTTTTTGCTAATTTAATGTTCAAAGAAAACGAATTTAAAAACGAAGAAGGCCAAGAAGATGAAGACCCATACAAAGGGTTTATTTTTAATGGTTATAAAGCGATTTTAGATTTAGCACTGCACTTTAGAAAAACCACACTGATATTAATGATTGCTTTACTGTGTACTGCGGTTGTTGGTTTTGGCTCTGTAAAACAGTCGTTCTTCCCTGCATCTAATACACCTATGTTTTATGTCGATTACTGGCAAGAACAAGGATCTGATATTCGCTCAACTATTGAGGGCGTTAAAAAACTTGAAGAATTTTTACAAAAAGAAGACCTTGTTGAAGAAGTAACAAGCACAACAGGGCAAGGTGCACCGCGCTTTATGCTTACCTACGCACCAGAAAAATCATACCCGGCGTATGGGCAATTGATTATTCGTGTTGCCGACAGAGAAGCCGTAGCAACTGTAATGCAAACAGTGCGCGATTATTCAGACAATCATGCGCTTTCTGCACAGCTTAAAATTAAACCGATGGAAATTGGCCCCTCTACTGATGCAAAAATAGAAGCACGTTTTTCGGGCCCAGACCCTGTTGTTTTAAGACAACTCGCCGCTACAGCCGAAGAATTGATTGGTAGCGACGATGGCGCGTATAATATTCGTGATGACTGGCGCGCACGTACCAAAATGATTCGCCCACAATTTAACGAGCAAAAAGCACGTCGATTAGGTATTAGTAAATCAGACCTAGATAATGTATTACTAACAAGCCTTTCAGGTAAACAAGTGGGTGTATATCGCGATGGTACGCAATTGCTGCCCATTATTGCTCGCTCTCCTGCTAACGAGCGCTTAAACGTAGAAAGCGTACACGACCTTCAAATATACAGCCCAGTATTGGGTGTATTTGTACCAGTGACTCAAGTTGTAGACGAATTTGATGTGCAGTGGGAAGACAGCCTAATAATGCGCCGCGATCGCAAACGTACTATTACAGTAATGGCCGATAATAATGTATTAGGGGATGAAACACCTGCAAAACTATTTGCCCGTATTCGCGGTCCGATAGAGAACATGGAACTACCGCGTGGTTACCAACTAGAATGGGGCGGCGAGTTTGAGTCATCAAGCAAGGCGCAAAAAGCAATATTTGGCTCATTACCGCTGGGTTATTTAGCGATGTTTGCAGTCACGGTATTACTTTTTAACTCACTTAAACAGCCACTTGTCATTTGGGCAACTGTGCCGTTGGCTATTATTGGTGTAAGCGCGGGCTTGTTAGCGATGAATGCTCCGTTTAGCTTTATGGGGCTACTTGGTTTGTTAAGCTTAAGCGGTATGCTAATTAAAAACGGTATTGTATTAGTTGATCAAATAAATCTTGAATTAAGGGAAGGTAAATCGCCCTATGAAGCCGTGTTTGACTCTGGTGTGAGCCGTGTACGACCGGTTGCAATGGCAGCTATAACCACTATTTTGGGTATGATCCCGCTGTTATTTGACGTGTTTTTTCAGTCAATGGCGGTAACAATAATGTTTGGTTTGGGCTTTGCTACCATACTAACCCTCATTGTAGTGCCAGTACTTTACACGGTTATATTTAGAATTGATTACGAACCGCGTAAATAATTAAACATATAATTGGTTAACATTAAAAAATGCCACTGGCTCAAGGTCAGTGGCATTTTTATTTAATACCGATGAAAAAAGAAAGGCTACATATTTAGTTGTTAAAAAACTAACCGCAACACTTTTTATATTTTTTGCCGCTACCACATACACAAGGTGCGTTACGCTCTGGTACTTTATCAAATACTTGTGGTGTTGACTTGCTAAGCGCAAAGTCTAGTTCGCGAATATCTTCTGGTACTTCAGCTTTAACTTCAATTGAAGCAAACAGCGAATGCTCTTCTAGTATTGCTTCTATTTCTGATTGTCGTTCAGCTGAGTTTACAATTAGCGTTAACGGGTGTAACTCTGTGCCGACCTTTGCGGTACGATTTGGCGCAAATCCATTACTGTTATTTTTACCCATTATGTCGGGCTTACCCATAAAGAAAAATTTTGACATGTTACTTCTATAACCTTTCTACATTATTAAGACGGCGCATCTTAACAGCTTACCCAAAATATAACTAAGGTGTACTTGCTAATGCACAATATAAATCAGGCTTTACTGTATATACGCCCAATATAGCGACATAAAGAGGCCATTTAATGGATTTAGGCAAAATTTGAATTCGAAATATAGTAAAATTATGTTGGCTAGACTTAGTGGCGTTTTAGTATCTAACTCAATATTATGGAAAAGCCTTGGAAAACTTTAAAATTGCAGTACTAATAGCGGGCAGTCTTTTTATACTTTTTGTTTATTTACGCTTTATAACTGACAATAATGGTAACGTGAACTTAAACAACTACCGATTTACAGGTGGTTTACTGTTTATGATTTCAGGCATGGTTGATTGTACACGCGACATAGCTAAACACCTGCGCTCTAAAAACGCATTATCGGCCATTGCAATTTATTTAGGTATACTCTTATTTTATATTGGCTTTAACATTTTAAAGCTAAACATTAAGCGCTAATTTGATCTTTATACACAGCAATATTTTATAAGCGGATAACCTGTGACCTTTAAACAACTATTCAATAGCGCCCTGTTATTTTTAACAACGGCTCCCCCACTGTTTTTGCTTACATGGGATGAACAAACCGATCCCGCTTTTATTTCCAACGGTATATACGACACTTTAACATTTACGCTATTTCCTATAATGACGATAGTGTTGTCGGTAATTTTTTTTAGGCACTTATATAAAAAATATAATAATAACTTTGAATTTAAACATACAGTTAAAGATTATATTGATGTACACGGAAAGTTTCGCTCGGTATTTCTACCAATCGGTTTACCTATTTTAATTTACTTATGGTTGTGGACGTCGGTATGTATTTCAGTAAAGTTACTGGCCAATAAATACAGCGATAATATATGGCAGCAAGAATATCAGTTACTCGAAGTAGGTACTTGCCCAACTGATTATGAATACAGTTGCTCAAAGCTGACTGTGCTTGACTTAAAAAGCTACAGAAAACACAGTTTTAGGTGGTATTTAGATAAGAGTAAGCTGGTGAGTTTGCAAAATAACAACGTAAACTTAGTGGGCGTTAAAAGCCCACTGGGCAATATAGTACAAGAAATACAGTGGTAGTAGAATACCACTTAGCTGCACATTATTTTTTTAGACTGAGAATACGGTCCGAACTTGGTTTTGCGTCTGATTTAGCATTAGACGATTTGTTTTCTTTAATGCTTTTTG
Organism: Pseudoalteromonas sp. Z9A4; assembly: GCF_011378845.1. Classification (NCBI taxonomy): domain Bacteria; kingdom Pseudomonadati; phylum Pseudomonadota; class Gammaproteobacteria; order Alteromonadales; family Pseudoalteromonadaceae; genus Pseudoalteromonas; species Pseudoalteromonas sp. Z9A4. The sequence continues at coordinate 83,525 of NZ_WTLA01000003.1, read as the reverse complement.
GCTTACCCACATATGTAGTAGAACGCTTTTGATATGGCGTGTTACTACGCTCATTTTTACGTTCGTCGCTAGTATTAGTACGTTGAGAGTTACGATTTTCATTGCGTTCAGTACTGCGCTCAGCATTTAGATCGCCGTTGTTAAATCGGCGTGGGTTTTCGCCCTGAAAATCGCGTTTTTTAGGCGCTAAAGGTGTATTATTTTCTGATTGTTTATTAGTATCAAGCGAGTGCTCTTGGGTTTTACCAGAATCAGAAATTGAATCGTTTATTTGCGCCATTTCAATATCTGACAAATGACGCCACTGCCCTACTTTTAAACCTTTAAGTGTTACGTTCATTATGCGCGTACGTTTTAGCGTTACAACTTCGTAGCCTAAATACTCACACATACGGCGTATTTGACGGTTTAAACCTTGAGTAAGTACTATTTTAAATTCTTTTGGGCCACTTTGCGTTACTTTACATTCTTTAGTGACGGTATCTAAAATAGGCACGCCATTCGCCATTTTTGTAACAAACTGACGATTAAGCGGTTTATCTACCGTAACTACGTATTCTTTTTCGTGATTATTACCCGCACGCAAAATTTTATTAACGATATCGCCTTCGTTAGTTAAAAATATAAGCCCTTCAGACGGTCTATCTAAGCGCCCTATTGGGAATATACGCGTAGGATAATTTACCGCTCGTATAATGTTACTTTGAATTTTACTTTCGGTAGTACACGTTATACCAACAGGTTTATTGTAGGCAATGTAAACGCGCTTTGGCGTCGCTTTAAGAGGCTTACCATCAATTAATACAACATCGGTAGCGGCTACTTTTACGCCCATTTCTGGTGAGTAGCCATTAACGCTGACACGACCTTGCTCAATATATTTATCGGCTTCGCGGCGTGAACAAAATCCTGTTTCACTAATAAATTTATTTAAACGTTTTAATTCGGTCATGGCACTTATAGCGTAGTAATTTTTAAGGCGAGTAGTGTAAACCACCCACACTATTTTTTCGCCCCTAATTTACTATTTATAGACGTTTAAGCAGTAATTTTTGCTTTCGTTAATTTACGCCATACAAATTCAAGCGGGCCTTGGTTAAAATAGCGGCTGTATATAAAGGTAAATATGAGCTGCAGTGCAACTAAACCCGTTGCTACTAACCAGTAATCAATACGATTAAAACTGAGCACCCAGTGTGTAAATAGCACTTTATATAACAATAGTTGTATGAGTGTTTGGCCAATATATAAAGTAAATGCTAAGCGCCCCGCTTGTTGAATAAGCGTGCCAACGTGTGCGCTGTTATTGCAAAATTTAACAATTAAATGAATATACAGCGTAGCCATACCTAGGGCCGCAAACATATTTACAAATTCTTGCACCCCATATCCTAAGCTGCCACTAAGCTGTGATGCATAAAGCCTAACACCACAAAAAACAAGGGTCACTGTACCGCAAACTATTAATTGCTGAGTCGTTAAGCCTTTACTAAAAACATCTTGTTTATATAAATAAATGCCAATGAGCATAAGACCCACGCACATCCACATTGTCATTATTGGCACCATAACAAGCATCAATGTGTTCATGGCGAGGTTACTAATAAAGTAATCAATATAGTGTGGGTTATATAAATCTATAAACTGTGCTGAATCGCGGTAAATTACTTCATCGGGTACGCTAAATATAACGAGCACGGTAGCTACACCCGATAACAGAATAAACCCAAGTCCTCTTTTTAAAAGAACAGTGCTATCACTCTCTAAATATTTAATAACAAACCAGCCAGATACACCGTAAACAAATAAAATATCACCTGCCCAAAGTAGAAACCCATGCGCTAAGCCAAAGAGTATTAGCCAATAAAGCCTACTTTTTAACTGCATCTCAGATTTGTAACGTTGCCACTGAATGTAAAGCCCAGCACCAAAAAGCAAGCTAAACAATGTTCTAAAACGCCCGTCTACAAACAAGCTACTAAAGTTGTGAATAAATGAGTCGCTAACAGGAGGATTAGTTAAAGAGGTATACCCGTATTCAAAAAGGCCGAAGGCGTAAGCATTCATGTAAACTAGGCCAAGCACGGCAACACCGCGAATAAAGTCCATATTATAATTGCGCATAAACAGGGATTAATATCCTTTAATATTATTTTTGTAGTTATCTGCCCAATCAACTGCTTGCTGATATATAGCTGGTAATTCTTTACTATCAATATTTAGTAAAAGAACTGCTTGCTCGAGCGCCCACCAGCTTCCTGTTTCGTAATTTTTTACAATATTAACGATATAATAGAGGGTGTTTTTTTCTTCTAAAAGTGCTGCTTTTATGTCATTAGGGAAAGGTAATTTTTCAACAAGTAAACTCATTGGTTGATCAAGTATTGCATCAAGCAGTGAAAATAACCCTGTTAAAAATGCTTCACCTACTTGTTGCTTTGCTACTTTTTTAGCTACCAACTCACAAAAACGGGCTCTTACAACGCACATTTGCATAAGTTCTGAAGGCTTTTTACCTGCGGTATGAGCGGTAACTATCAGACTCACAAACTTTTTAAGACGTTCATGCCCTAAATACACAAGTGCCTGCTTTAATGAGGATATTTGGCTTTGTATAGGAAATACGTCGCTGTTTATTAATCTTAGTAACTTATAAGCTAATGCAGCATCTTGTTTAAACAGGCTTGCAATCGTTTCGATGCTTGGGCTTTGTTTCATTATTTCTGCGTATACAGCAACGACTAGAGCATAATTATAATCAATATCATTTTGTTTGATCATAGTTGGCTTAGCAAAAAAATAACCTTGAAAATAATCAAATCCCATTTTATGAGCTAATTCAAAGTCTTCCTGTGTTTCGAGTTTTTCAGCTAACAACTTAATTTTGCTATGTTTCTGTAGCTTTTTTATTATAGGTGCTATTTCATTAAGCGGTGTGATTGTAATATCAAATTTGACCAGTTTAATTAGCTTTAAAAAACGATCCCATTGCGGCTTATAGACAAAATCATCAAGTGCTAACTTATAATTACGATGGAATAAATCTCGGCATAACTTATAATTACAGTCATTTGGCTCAATCGTCTCTAGCAATTCAATAACGACATCTTGGCAAGGTAAAAAAGCACACAAATCGAGTTCCAAAGACTCAGGACCTACATTTATAAGCGCTTTTTTTCCTGAAGTAATATGGCGAGTACCAAGATTAAGTTGGTTCTCCATGATAAGGCGAGCTGTTGCCTTACCTTCGGCAATTCCAGGAAAGTAATTTTTCGGACTATCTCTAAATAGCAACTCGTAGGCGACTACGTTTTGACGACGATTAAATATTGCTTGTCTTGCAACAAATACAGGCACATTACCTACTTCTTTAAATTTACATCAGACTATGTAACTAATAACTTAAATAGACTCTGATGTCACTTTACTGCGATGAAATAGTTACCATTTAACTATATAAGTTCGATATATAATCAGTTGCAACTTGGGTCCACGAAAAACGTGCTTTCTTAGCATTAGTTTTAATTTTTCGCCATTTTTTAGGGTTTTCCTTTTGCAGTATCAGCGTTTCACGCAGACATGTTAATAACGCATGCACTTGTTCATTTAAAGATGCAGCATTAAAGCTAAAACCATTTTCGTGGTGTTTAACTGTATCTTTTAGTCCGCCAACACTGTGAACTAAACACGGTTGCCCCGCACGCATTGCTAGCATTTGGCTAATACCGCAAGGTTCAAATGAGCTTGGCATTAAAAATAAGTCACCTAATTGATACATTAAATCGCCAACACCTTGACCATAACCTTTCAAAAATAAAAGATTGGAATTACGTGCCATTGCTTTTGTAAATATGCTCTCGAGTTCTTTGTCACCCGAGCCTAAAACAATAAGCCTGCCGTTATATTCATTAATTACTTGGCACACTTTATCAATCGCTAAAGTTCCATTTACCTGCTGGCACAATAACAAAACCTTTTGCTCTGTAAGCCGGCCAACGCTTGTGACTAGTGGCCCATCATTAGCCACAGCTTTAAATTGTTGTAGTCGTTGATGAGCAATATAATAGCCGCTTTGTAACTGCTCGCTATTTGCCATCCAACCAAACAATGTGTTTTCTGCTTGGCTATAAAAATCAGCGATTGTAGCCTCTTCTAAAGTGTTACTTGGGTATTCACAGCCATTTAAAATACCAACAAGCTTACCTTGCCTTGCTGCGTTTTGAAGATCTTGCTCAAGCCCTTCACCACCAAAAAAACCATGCTCGTAATTGCTAGGTTCAAGTACCTCTTGGCTGTAGGTTGGTGATACAACATGTATTTTATCGCAAAGATTTATTGCACTGCGCATAGGATTAAAGCAATGAGGGTAACGCGGGTCGCATAGTTGCTGGCCATTATAACTAAGTGACGGAAACCATGCCTCTAAGCTTGAGTCGTCGTGTTTAAAAGGTCTTATACCTTGCAGTGCAATATTATGCACTGTGTAGGCAATCGGTAAGGTATTAAGTGAGCTATAACGTGGCTCAAACTTAAGTAAAACTGCAACGCAGGCGCTGTGCCAATCATGTAAATGTAGCGCTGTAGGGCGCTTTAATACACCTTGTAATAATGCTTCGCAGACAGCTGCATTAAATAGAGCAAATTTTGTGGCATCGGTTGCAAAAGGCCTCCCCGGTGCATCATTACAATATACACTACCTGATTCACTAAATAGCGGGTGGCTAATAACAATTTGGCTTACATTATTTTGGGCTTGTTGTACTTCAAAAACTGTTAATACATGCGGTTGAGCATTAAATGCAACGGTTACTTCACCTATATAAATACGCTCAAGCGGCTCAAACCCGTAGTCAGGAATAACAACGTCAACCGTTATACCTTGCTTTGCGAGCGCCCTTGGGGCATCGCGTACTACATCTGCCACACCGCCTACTTTTGCGCCTGGTAACGCGTCATTTTCTGCTGCAACCATTAATACATGCATTAATTTACTACTTCCTTTAGACCTGTGTGGGCTTGCTCATGAATGAGCAAGCTTTGTTGTCGTGCTTAATATTTAACGTATTTTACGCTAGCTTTTTATTCTCACGCGCTTGGCGCTCTAACTTTTTTGCAAGCTCAGTGAGCATATCACGGGTAACAAGAACGATGCCTTTTTTAGAGACCCTAAAGCCGTTTTCTTCATCTGTTTTTTTGTCAAAACCGATTTCAAGACCTGCAGGTATTTCACAGCTTCTATCTATTATTGCACGCTTAATTTTACAACCTCGGTTTATAACTGCACCAGGTAAAATTACCGACTGCTCAATGGTACAAAAAGAACGAACATGCACATTAGAAAACAATAAAGACTTTCTTACTGCAGAGCCCGAAATAATACACCCACCCGACACGGTAGAGTCTAATGCCATTCCGCGTCTGTCATCGTCATCAAAAATAAATTTAGCAGGTGGTAGTTGCTCTTGATATGTCCATATTGGCCACGTTGGATCGTATAAGTCGAGTTGTGGCTCTGGCATTACCAGCTCCATATTAGCTTCCCAAAACGAGTCTAGCGTACCTACATCGCGCCAATAAGGTTGCCCTTCTTGGTCTGGATCTCTAAACGGAAAAGCAAATACATTATGCTCTTCTATAATCGCCGGAATAATATCGTGGCCAAAGTCGCGGCCTGAGCCTTCATTTTCAGAATCTTTTTTAAGTTGCTCAAACAAAAATTCAGTATTAAAAATGTAATTCCCCATTGATGCTAAACAAGTACCTGGCTTACCCGGTACAGAGCTAGGCATGGCTGGTTTTTCATCAAAACGACACACTCTGTTTTGCTCATCAACGGTCATTACACCAAACGTATCTGCGGCTTCCTCTACGGGCACTTCAATACAACATACGGTCATATCAGCGCCTTTTTGCACGTGTTCAGCCAGTAAAGCACCATAGTCCATGCGATACACATGATCTCCAGACAAAATCATCACATATTTAGGCAATTCGTGACGAATAATATCTATATTTTGAAAAACTGCATCTGCGGTTCCACAGTACCAATCATCGCCTTGACGCTGAGATGCAGGGAGTATTTCAACCGACTCACCCAGCTCTTTTTTAAAGTGCCCCCACGCGCGGTTTACATGGCGAATGAGTGAATGCGACTTATATTGTGTGGCGATACCAACGCGTCTCACACCCGAGTTAATACAGTTTGATAGTGGAAAATCGATAATTCGATGCTTACCACCAAAGTAAACTGCGGGCTTTGCTCGCCAATCGGTTAGCTCATACAGGCGAGAGCCGCGACCCCCTGCCAGTATTAACGCGTAAGTTTCTCGGGTTAAGCTACTTATGTAGCGATTTGCATAATTAGGCATAATACTCTCTCCATTTAGTCTAGGCTGTTAGTGGCATGGCTTTTAGTTGTCGTTAAGTCTGTTTCACTAATATTGAGGGGTTCTAAATGCCAAATGTCTTCACTGTATTGGCTTATGGTTCTATCACTTGAAAACATTCCACTGGCTGCCGTATTTAAAATACTCATTTGTGTCCAGTAGGTTTGATCTGCGTACGCTTTATCTACTTCTTTTTGAGCTGCTACGTAACTTTCAAAGTCGTGCGCAACAAGCCATGGATCGTGCGGGCTTTTAATTGCATTGGTTATATCGTCAAATAAGCACGGCTCAAACAAGTTAAAATGACCGCTTTCGAGTAGTTGCATTACATTATTTAAATCGCTATTTTGCGCGATTAAATGCTCAGGATTATAGCGCGATTTAATATCATCAATTTGATGCGCTTGTGCGCCAAACAAAAAGAAATTATCTGCGCCAACAGCGTCCCTAATTTCAATGTTAGCACCATCTAGCGTGCCTATCGTCAATGCACCATTCATCATAAACTTCATGTTGCCAGTACCAGATGCTTCTTTACCTGCGGTAGATACTTGCTCTGACAAATCGGTTGCAGGACAAATCACTTCCATAGCGGTTACATTATAATTAGGTAAAAAGGCGACGCGTAAATACGGGGCCGCTAACGGATCTTTATTTATAACCTCTGCCACGTTATTAATAAGCTTAATAATTTTTTTAGCCATGTAATAACCAGGCGCTGCCTTACCACCTAATAAAACGCAGCGAGGAACAAGCCCTTGTGTATCACCACGGCGAATACGGTCGTATAAATGAATCACATGAAGTATGTTTAATAGCTGACGTTTATATTCGTGAATACGCTTTACTTGTACGTCAAACATCATTGATACATCAAAATCTACATCGCAGCGCGCCTTAACTAAATCAACTAAACGTTGTTTGTTTTCACGTTTAGCGTTTTGCCATTGCCCATGAAATGCTTTGTCATCAAAAAAGCGGCGTAGGTCACTAATAGTTGAAAAGTCTTTAACCCAGCCATGACCAATTTTTTCGCTGATTAATTTACTTAAAACGGGATTACAATGTGCAAGCCAACGTCTTGGGGTAACACCATTTGTTTTGTTATTAAACTTATCTGGCCAAAGCGCGTAAAACTCTTTAAATAAGCCCGCTTTTAACAGTTCGGTATGCAGTGCTGCTACGCCATTTACAGAGTAACTACCTACAATGGCTAAATAAGCCATACGAATTTGCGGCTCGTCGCCCTCTTCAATTAACGATAAGGCACGTTGTTTATTAACATCACCCGGCCATTGCTGTGCTACTTGTGCTAAAAAGCGTGCGTTTATCTCGTAAACTATTTCTAAAATACGTGGCAATAGCTTTGAAAATAACGAAACTGACCACTTTTCAAGCGCTTCAGGAAGTAGCGTATGGTTTGTATAGGCCATTGTTTTAGTAGTGATTTGCCAAGCATCGTTCCAATCAAGTTCGTAATCATCAATTAAAATGCGCATCAGCTCTGCAACGGCAATACTTGGGTGCGTGTCGTTTAACTGAAAAACATGAAAATCAGCAAAGTCACTAAAACTCTCGCCATGTTGAGAAACCCATTGATCTACTACATCTTGAATACTCGCAGATGATAAAAAGTATTGTTGGCGCAACCTAAGCTCCTTACCATTTTCGCTGCTGTCATTTGGATACAGCACCATGGTAATTTGTTCAGCTAGGTTTTTTTGTGCAACGGCTTCTGAGTAACTACCGGCATTAAATTCGGTTAAGTTAAATTCATCCGTCGCTTCTGATTTCCACAAGCGTAACGTATTTACAATATTGTTTTTATAACCCGGGACAGGAACGTCGTAAGGGACTGCTAATACATCTTGTGAACTCATCCACTGGCGATGCTCTCGGCCAAATTTATCTGTGTAACTTTGCACGTAGCCGCCAAATTTCACACGTTTAGCGTGCTCTGGTGCGCTTAGCTCCCACGGGTGTCCTTCGCGTAGCCAATTATCTGGTTGCTCAATTTGATTGCCATCTTTGATTGATTGGTTAAACATGCCGTATTCGTAACGAAGGCCATAACCAATGACAGGTAACGCTAGACTTGCACAACTATCTAAAAAACAAGCAGCTAGGCGGCCTAAACCACCGTTACCTAAACCTGCGTCGTGCTCGGCATCTTCAAGCGTTTCTACTGTTGTGCAGTATTCTTGTAATGCAGCAGCAACTTGGTCGTCTAAATCTAGGTTTAGTATTGCATTACCTAGCGCACGTCCCATTAAAAATTCAAGAGAAAGGTAAGCCGTTTTGCGGCGTTTCTCTTGCTTAATTTGTTGATTCGTTTCTCTGCAGCGGGCAACAAGTCTGTCGCGAATAGTCAGCGCTAAAGCATGGTATAAATACAGTCTTGATTCGCCGACCTTATCGCGGCCGAGGGTATAATAAAAATGCCGTGTTAAGTCATCTTTAAGCGTACTTTCATCTATAACAGGACCTTCTTGCCAGCCCTTTACTACACATACTTGATCACTTTGTTTAACCATGACTTACATCCTCTAAATTGGCACTAAAAACCCAGCTGCTTTGTGCTGTAATTTCAACCATCGCATCTTCATTACTACTCACAGATGCATTATTTACACTTGATAAAACCATTTGCCACGGTGCATTTATAGGCGAAGGCGGCATTTGGCAAAAAACTGTTTTTTTACTGGCATTAAATACCATCAGTAATGCATGATTATTTTGCTTATCAAGTAAGCTATACATTAAAAACTGCCTGGTATCTTCATGCCAATTCGCGTCGGTCATGGTTTTACCTTGTTCGGTAAACCACTTAACGGTAAAACGCTCGTCTATATCATCTAAAAATACACTGTGTTTAAACGCACGGTGTGCGCGTCTAATTTTTAACGCGTCATCAATAAATCGTGTTAGCGAATGATTAAGCTGAGAATCTTTCCAGGCAAGCCAACTCGTACGATTATTTTGGCAATAAGCATTGTTATTACCCCCTTGCGAGTGCGCCATTTCGCTGCCAGCGGCAATCATGGGTACACCTTTTGAGAGTATCAAAGTAAGTAAAAAGTTTTTTTGTTGTTGTAAGCGCAGTGCGTTTATTTTTGAGTCACTGGTAAAGCCTTCAACTCCGCAGTTAAACGAATGATTTGCACTGTGCCCATCTCTGTTTTGTTCACCATTAGCCTCGTTATGTTTTTCCTCATAACTCACTAAATCAGCAAGCGTGAAACCATCATGACTCGTTATAAAGTTAATACTATTGAGTGGTCCGCGCTGGCTGTGCTCAAAAATATCAAACGATCCATGCAAACGTTTTGCAACGCTTGCTATAATGCCTTTTTCACTTTGCCAAAAACGCCTAATTACATCGCGGTATTGATCGTTCCATTCTCGCCACGGCGGCGGAAATGCACCCAACTGATAGCCACCAGGGCCGATATCCCACGGCTCGCTTATTAGCTTAACCTTGTTTAGCACTGGGTCTTGAGCTACCACTTGTAAAAAAGTATGTGCAGAGCTAAAGCCTGCTTTCGACCGCCCTAAAATGGTCGCTAAATCAAACCTAAAACCATCAACTCCCATTACTTCAACCCAATAACGAAGGCTATCAAGTACAAGTTGCAGTGTTTTAGGGTGATCAATATTTATGGTATTTCCACAGCCGGTATCGTTTATATATACATTAGGCTGACCCTCTACTGTGCGGTAATACGCTAAGTTATCAAAGCCTCTTAGCGATAATATTGGGCCATCGGCCCCCGCCTCTGCTGTATGGTTATAAACAACGTCTAAAATAACTTCTATGTCAGCAGCATGAAGCTCGCGCACCATTTGCTTAAACTCGTTTATATCGTCGTTTACTAAATAGTCTTTATGGGGGGTAAAAAAGTTAAGCGTGTTATAACCCCAATAGTTTTGCAGCCCTTTTCCTGTTAAAAATTGCTCACTAATAAAAGAATGAACAGGTAAAAGCTCAACTGCTGTAATGCCAAAACTTTGTAAATGCTCAATAAAGCTTGGGTGGCTTAACCCTAAAAACTTTCCTTGTAGAGATTTAGGTATTTTAGGATGACGACACGTTGTGCCTTTAATATGGCACTCGTAAATAACCGTGTTTGACCAACGGTGGTTTGGCTTTTTATGCGCATACAACGTAGGGGGGGCTACTTTTGACTTAGGTATATCAATCGCATTATTTACGGTGCTTTTAGTGCCAATTGGCATTTGCCCATAATGGCGTTCGCTCCATGTAAACTCACCAAACAAGTCTTTTGCGTATGGGTCTATCAGTAGTTTATTTTCGTTAAATAGTTGACCATTTTTAGGGTTATATTCACCCTCAACTCTAAAGCCATAAAGTGCGCCTGCGCTTAATGGCGAAATATGAATACTCCAAATACCCCCTTCGTTGATATTCATCGCCATTTTTAGGATTTCTGAATGGCCACTTTTATCAAACAAACACACATAGGCTTGGCTTGCACCTGGCGCATAAAGCGCGAAGTTAACCCCATTATTAATAACACTAGAACCTAGCGGTTCTACATTACCGGGGGCTACATCAAATTGGTTACTCATCATCAACCTTTTGTAAGTAAATAGTTGTTAAGCCACCAATGGCAATTGAAATACTGTGTTTAAAGCCATGATTTGATTCATTTATTGCCTGAACTATCTGCGATGAATCTTTAGTTACCTCAACGCCAGAGCCAAAAAACTGAGTATCGTCTGTATTTAAAACAACTTTATAACGCCCTTTACTCGGTACGCCAATAACGTAGTTTTCATATGACGCGGGGGTAAAATTAGCAATAACAACCACAAAGTCTTTTGCGTTTTTAGCATAGCGAACAAAGCTTAAAATGCTCTGCTGATTATTATTGTTATCTATCCAGGTAAAACCAGCCGCGCTCGAATCTAACTCATACAATGCGGGTTGGTTTTTATAAACGGTATTGAGCGCTTTTACGGTGTGCTTTATACCGTTATGGCTTTGGTGCTCAAGTAAATGCCAATCGATAGAATGATCGTGTCCCCACTCTTTTCGCTGTGCAATTTCACCGCCCATAAACAAGAGTTTTTTACCCGGATGTGCCCACATAAATGCGTAGTAAGCGCGTAAATTAGCAAATTTCTGCCAATCATCGCCTGGCATTTTTTCAATTAACGATCCTTTACCGTGGACTACTTCATCGTGGCTTAATGGCAATATATAGTTTTCACTAAAAGCGTATACCATCGAAAAAGTCATTTCGTGATGATGATGCTGACGGTATAAAGGGTCGTGCTGCATGTAATGCAAACTATCGTTCATCCAACCCATATTCCACTTATAGCCAAAGCCTAAGCCGTTGTGCTCAACACTTTGGGTGACACCCGGCCACGCTGTTGACTCCTCAGCCACCATCATAATGCCTGGGTTGTTTTTATAGCTGCGCATATTGACTTGCTTTAGGCACTCAATTGCACCTAAGTTTTCGCGCCCGCCATAACAATTAGCAATCCACTCGCCTTCTTTTCGGCTGTAATCTAAATACAACATAGAGGCTACGGCATCTACACGCAGACCATCTAAACCAAATTGATGTAACCAATACATAGCATTTGAAATCAAAAAGCTTTTAACTTCAGGGCGGTCGTAGTTATAAATGTAGGTATTCCAATCAGGATGAAAACCTTGGCGCTTATCGGCATGCTCATATAAATGAGTGCCATCGAATCGATGTAAGCCATGCGGATCGCTGGGGAAATGCCCAGGCACCCAATCAAGTAAAATACCTAAATTAGCTTTGTGGCATTGCTCTACAAAGTATTTAAAGCTGTTGTAATCGCCAAAACGACTGGTAGGTGCAAATAAACCAACAGGCTGATACCCCCACGAACCATCAAACGGGTATTCACTTATTGGCATAAGTTGAAGGTGGGTAAAATTCATTTCAAGGGCGTAGCTAACGAGTTTGTCAGCAAGCTCTGTGTAACTTAAATAGCGGTTGTTTTCAGCGCGTTGCCATGAGCCTAAATGCACTTCATAAATACTAATTGGCGCATCAATATGATTACGCTTTTGTCGGTTTTGAAGTGCCTGAGCGCCGAGCGTTATAGGTTCTGGTTTATACTGCAGTACACTTGCAGTACCTGGTGCTTGTTGCATTTTAAATGCATAGGGGTCAGCTTTTTCGAGTACTTCTCCACTTTGGGCGGTAATTGCAAATTTGTAGCACATGTCGGCTTTAAGACCTGGTACGAATAACTCCCATACACCACTTGCAGGATGGAAACGCATAAAGTGGCGATTAGCTTGCCAAAAATTAAACTCACCAATAATAGAGACACTTGCTGCATTAGGCGCCCATACACAAAAGCGCACACCCTCTACATTTTGTTGAGTGCTAAAATGTGCACCAAAATGAGAGTAAGCATGTTCAAGGCTGCCTTCGTTAAATAAATACATTGCCTCTGCATCAAGTGTGCTTTCAAAGCTGTATTCATCATAAAAGGTAGTGCTGCTATTTGTGTACTGAGCAATGCATTGATAAGGCGCAGTGGGCAGCGCATCAACTTTGACTATAAATAAGTCACTTTGTTGGTAGCGCTGCGCCTTAATACTTTTATTATTTAATGTAACACTCACACTTATTGCACAAGGTAAGTAAAAACGAATTTCAACCTCAGCATCCGTTTTATGTGACCCTAAAAAGCTAAATGGGTCTTTAAATCGTCCGGTATTTAATGCATGTACTTGTGCATCGTAACTATTTTCATGTACTGAGCTGTCCTGTAATGAATTAGCAAGCTCTGAGCTGTCCTGCGCTGAAGATTTTTTATTAATTGTACTGCTCATTTAACCTTTCCTTATTGAATCGATTGCAGCTAAAAGTGAGGCATTTTTGGTAAAAATTTCTTCACTGGTATGCGTTAATACACGTCGCCAATTAGGATATTCTTTGTCTGTCCCGGGGATATTAACCGGATACTTCTGCTCATCTAAATCATCTATTTGTATTGCAAATAAACGCGATTGAGAACCCGCCAAACATAATGCTAGTGCGTTATATACTTCGACTGAATTACTATGTAATAGAAGCTCGGTTGTATTGGTATGGCGATTAATAAATCGTAGTATCCTATGTTGCTCTTCTATTCGTTGTTGCTTTAATTGCTCGTATTCATTGCAAGTAATAAGCTTGTATTGTTGCTTAATATTTAAATCAGCATGCTGCCACCAACCTGTAAAAGGCGGTACATCATGATTGGCTATCATTAACAAACACTGTGTTGCTAGCTCATCAGTCGATAAAAACTCACCACTGTGTTGTTTTTCAAAATAAAATAAGCTGTTAGAAAAAATACCGCTAGATGCCAAAGCCTGTCTTACCTCTGGCGGCACAACGCCTAAATCTTCTCCAATAACAATACTCTGATTAATATGTGATTCAATTTTTAAAATGGCGAGTAAGTGTTCAAACGGGTAGTAAACATAACAGCCATCTTGCTCGCCATTGTTTTCAAAGCACCACCATAGGCGCCTAATAGCCATTACGTGGTCAATTCTAAGTCCACCTACGTTTTGCATGTTTGCGCGAATGAGCGAGCGATAAAATTGGTAGTGATTATTACTAAGACTTTGAGGATTTAGTGCTGGAAGCCCCCAGTTTTGGCCAGCTTCGGCCCATGGATCAGGTGGAGCACCGACACTTGCACCTTGGCTAAACAGTGGCTTTTGATTTTTAAATTCAGCTCCATCACCCGCACAACCAACAGCTAAATCATTGATTAAGCCAATAGCCATACCTCGCTCTGCACAACTTTTTTGACACAGTGCCAATTGCGTATGCGCTTGCCACTGCAGGTAATAATCAAATGTTAAGTTATCTGATTCGAGGGTGTTTAACGTAGTTGAATGAGTATTACAAAAATCAGTAAACGCTTGGCGACGCTCATCACTTGCCGTTAATTCAAACTGATTATAAAGCGCTTCAAATAACGCATACTTTATACGGCTTACATTTTCATAATCTATAAATTGATCATTACTTTTTATAAGTGTAATTACATCGTCTCGTTGCATGAGATCATGCAGGACTGCGTTATTTTGTGCGTCTTCGCTTAATACTATAGAAATATAAAGAGGGTTTAATAAAGCCCGACTACTAGGACTATAAGGGCTTGCACGCTCAGGTATATCAGCAAATAACAAATGCAGTGGATTAAGTAATATGTAATCCATATTTTGCGAGCTACATAATTTTGTAAGCGTTAGTAAATCGTCAAAGTCGCCAATACCTAAATGCGCTTTATTTTTTAATGTGTAAAGCTGAATAGATAACCCAGTGCGCTTCGTGTCTTCAACTTGATAAACTTGCTCAGGCACACACCAAAGTTGCGTAATTGCATGCTGTTCACCTACTTGAACATTAGCGTCATGATAACCAATCGGCATAGTTTCTATGGGTAGTGCCAGCTCAATATAGCGAACGCCATGCAAGTAATATTCACCAGTGACAACCAAGTTATAAAGGTTGTCAAATGCTATATGCATTCCAAGTGAAGGGACATTAATGGTAGCAGATAAATACTGTTGACGTTCATCTATACGAAGCTTTAACAAACATGCACTTTGCTCGACTAAACTCACGCTCGGTACTAAATCCAGCCAAAGCGATGCATCTAAATCATAAGTTAATTGAGTTATTTCGGCTTCGTTATTTGTATCAACACCACAACATTGCAAAGCACGTTTACGCGTGTCTTCGCTAAAAAACACTTGTTCACCCGTATACTTAGTGAATTCAAAGCCAATACCATGCAGGTAAAACAACTGCGAGAGAGCATCCATTGAATCGCCTTAATTAGTGCGTTGAGTATTTACTATGCTGTTTTCTGTGCCAAATGTATTGCCGATATAACCGTCAGCTTGGTGGTCGTTATCCCAAATGTCTCCATTGATCAAATAACGAAAGTGAAATTGTTGATCGATAGGTAAGCGTTGCTTAAATCTAAACACACCTTGTTTTTTATTAAGCTTCATTGGCACAGGTTGCCAGTCATTAAACTCACCTAATAAACAAACTTCTTCTGCCTCAGGGTGAGAAAACTCAAAGGTTACTTCAGTTTCATCTTTTGTTTTAAAAAAACGTTTATTCAACATAGCAGGCTCCAATTAA
Organism: Pseudoalteromonas sp. Z9A4; assembly: GCF_011378845.1. Taxonomy (NCBI): domain Bacteria; kingdom Pseudomonadati; phylum Pseudomonadota; class Gammaproteobacteria; order Alteromonadales; family Pseudoalteromonadaceae; genus Pseudoalteromonas; species Pseudoalteromonas sp. Z9A4. The sequence continues at coordinate 67,963 of NZ_WTLA01000003.1, read as the reverse complement.
ACCAAAAAGGGTACTTAATCTTTGCCACAGGCCATACAACTAAACAAAAAGGCGATGTGGATTACATAAAAAATCATTAAACACGTTCTAAGTTAACCAAAACTTTATTTACGCATTATTACAGTGCAACAATTCATTTTTTCTGCACCTAAAAAGTGCGGTTAGTATATAAACAATCTTTTTTAAAAAGCTCAGTAGTACAGAGCAATATTTGAACCAACTAAGCGTACATCACATATTATTTATTTAATCGGATTTAAAGTTAAACAATCCAAAAGTATTACCTAAATTTATAAAATTCTTTTGTTATGTACTTTCATCAGCGATAATACGCAGTATCTTAATACTCTGAAATATAATAATTTTCATGTTGAAAAAAAGCATTCTAATAACTATAACCATCGCCTTTTTAATAATAGCCACACTTGTTGGTTCTTCAATCTATACCCTTTATAGTAAAAAAGAAATCTCAGTTGATCCCAAATTAAAAGAAATCTCAGGCATCGAATTTGATAAACAAAAACGTCTATGGGCTATTAACGACAGTGGTGACGATCCAAAACTATACCGGCTAAACAAAGATGGCTCCATTGCTAAAGAAATTTTAGTGACTAACGCTAAAAATATTGACTGGGAAGACATGACTCAAAATAAGTTTGGGCACTTTTTTTTAGGCGACTTTGGTAATAATAAAAACGAGCGCAAATGGCTGACTATTTATAAAATCGAAAACCCTATTGATATTAAAGGCGACACCACCGAAGCGGAAATTATAAAATTTACGTATCCTGATCTCGATGGCTCACCTGTAGAGCCCGATAAACGCAACTATGATTTAGAAGCTTTTGTTGCACTGGGGCGTCACTTATACCTATTTACTAAAAACAGGACTGAGCCATTTGATGGGATCACAAATGTATATAAGGTAGGCGATCATGCTGCTAATTTTGATGCAGAGCTAGTTGACTCATTCAAAACGTGTACCACGCTTGAAAAGCTATGCTGGATAACCTCTGCAGCGCTTAGCCCCGATCGTAAAAAATTAGTATTACTTGATTCAACGAGTCTTTGGTTATTTGAAAACTTTAAAGGTGATAAGTTTTTCTCTGGTGATGTATCAAAAATAGATTTAGGGATTGTTACCCAAAAAGAGGCAGTCACCTTTTTTGATGACAACACCATTGTATTTACCGATGAAGAGTTTAAAGGTATTGGCGGTAATGCTTATTTTATTAAATTAGATGAAGCAACCAAAGAAGTGATTAAAAGAGCAAAAACAACACCTACAACCACCAATACAGCAACAAAATAACTTGCTGTATTGGAATTATAAGTACTTTGGCTCATCGCTTAAATTTGGTCTCTAAAATAACAGACGATGTAGTGCGCTCTACTCCATCAAGATTACCTATATCGTCTAGCAAATGACTAAGCTGCTCTAGATTTTGCGCTTGTACCACAGCAATTAAATCAAACTCACCACTTATGGCATAGAGCTGAGAAATTGCATCTATTTGCTTAAGCTCTATGTTCGTTTTTGTCGTTAACTTTTGCTTAACCTTAATAGACACATGAGCTGATACCATTTTACTTAAATAGTCATCCCCATAATCAACGCTATACCCTTTAATCACACCCGTTTCTTCTAATTTAAGCATACGGCTTTGTACTGTTGAACGAGATAAATCGAGCATGCGAGCAAGGTCAGAAATACTGGCTCTAGCGTTTGTTTTTAGTACAGAAAGTAGTTTCTCGTCTTGTAGAGTTATCATAATGCGTATTTATTTCGTTAATTTGACTTTTATTCTAACCATTTTTCACAAAATAGCACTGCAAATTTAACTGTTAACCTTCGATAATGACCCCTACAAAAAATAATAACGTGTTTGCTGAAGAATAAAGGCTATATTCTTCTTTAATTTAGCAACTAATCATTTATCTAAGCCCATTCAATTTAGGTGTACAAAATGCAAGTAACAAGAGACTTATTTAACGACGTAATGGTACCAAACTATAACCCTTCAGCTATTATTCCTGTTCGTGGCGAAGGCTCTCGTGTGTGGGATCAAAATAACAACGAGTTTATTGATTTTGCAGGTGGTATTGCCGTTAACTGTTTGGGTCATTGTCACCCGGCGCTTGTTAAAGCATTAAAAGAGCAAGGCGAGAAAATTTGGCACTTATCAAATGTAATGACGAATGAGCCAGCACTTCGTTTAGCTCAAAAAATGGTTGAAGCAACATTTGCTGACAAAGTTTACTTTGCAAACTCAGGTGCAGAAGCAAACGAAGCGGCGCTTAAACTAGCCCGTCGTTTTGCACTTGATGTGTACGGCGCTGAAAAATCGCAAATAATTGCATTTAACAAAGGCTTTCACGGTCGTACTTTCTTTACCGTAACTGTTGGCGGACAGGCTGCTTACTCAGATGGCTTTGGTCCAAAACCTGCTGACATAGAACATTGTGACTTTAACGACATTGCTGCATTTGAAGCGCTGATCAGCGATAAAACATGTGCAGTTATGATGGAGCCATTACAGGGTGAAGGCGGTATTATTTCACCAACAGATGATTTTGCTAAAAAAGTACGTGAACTGTGTACTAAACACAACGCACTACTTATTTTTGATGAAGTACAAACAGGTGTTGGCCGCACAGGCGATTTATACGCTTACGAAGGCTTAGGGGTTGTACCTGATATTTTAACAACGGCAAAAGCATTAGGCGGCGGTTTTCCTATTGGCGCTATGATCACTCGCACACACATTGCTGAGCATTTAAAAATTGGTACGCACGGTTCTACTTACGGTGGTAACCCACTTGCTTGTGCCGTAGCCGAAGCTGCATTTGATACCGTAAATACACCTGATGTATTAAACGGTGTTAAAGAGCGCGAACAGCTATTCCGTGATGGTTTAAATGCAATTAACGAAAAATACAACGTGTTTAGTGAAGTACGCGGTAAAGGCTTACTAATAGGCGCAGTACTAAATGAAAAATTTGAAGGCCGTGCACGCGACTTTTTAGTAGCAAGTGCTAATAATGGTTTAATGAACCTTGTAGCTGGCATGAATGTAATTCGCTTTACGCCATCTTTAGTTATTCCGTTTGAAGATATTAAAGAAGGCTTAGCGCGCTTTGAAAAAGCCGTTAGCGATGTAGTAAACGGTTAATAAAATTTAGCGCGTTTAATAAACGCGCTATTGGAGCAAGTAATTAATGCAAGTATTACGTCCTATTACCGCCAATGATTTTGACGCGCTTAAACAAATAGCGATTGAGTCCGGTCATGGGTTTACCTCTTTACCTGTTGATGATGCACAGCTAAAAGAAAAAATTGAACGCGCTGAAAAAAGCTTCGCTAAAAACATTAATCAGCCGTTAGATGAAAGCTACTTATTTGTTTTAGAAGACAGTGAAACAGGTGACGTTATTGGCACAACCGCGATAGAAGCCGCAGTGGGCTTGTCGGTACCTTTGTATCATTATCATTTAGGTAAAACCGTACATCATTCGCCTACTTTAAATGTATACAACACCGTTGATATTTTAAGTATGTGTAACGACTACACAGGTTGCTCTGAAATATGCACATTGTTTTTGCGCGAAAATAGCCGCAAAGGGCTAACGGGTCGATTTTTATCGCGTTCACGCTTTTTGTTTATGGCGCAGCATAGCGAGCGTTTTGCCGATACTGTTATTGCAGAAATGCGCGGCGTGAGCGACGAAGATGGGCACTCACCTTTTTGGCAATGGCTTCAAGAGCATTTTTTTAGTATCGAATTTCCAGAAGCGGATCACTTAGTGGGCTTAGGCGATAAGGTATTTATTAGCGAGTTAATGCCTAAATACCCTATTTATGTGAACTTGCTTAGCAAAAAAGCCCAAGCAGTTATTGGGCATGTGCATGAAAAAACAAAACCTGCGCTAAAGCTACTCGAAAAAGAAGGTTTTGAGCACAGAGGCTACGTTGACTTATTTGACGCAGGTCCAACGGTTGAAGCAAAACTTGGTAATATTCGCAGTATTCGCGACTCTCAAGTTTGCCCTATAACAATTGGTGAGCTTGATCACATATCACAAAATAGCTCTGATACGCTGGCTGTATGTAATCAAGGTGTAAGTGGCTTTAGAGCAACCTTTACCAAAGACGCACATTACAATCATGCAAAACATACTCTCGTCATTAGCCAAGATGTGGCTAAGGCGCTTAATTTAAGCCAAGGAGATGCAGCGCGATTTTTCCGCCTGTAAATTATTTATGAATACACACCTAATTAATAACCAATGGCATACAGGCCTTGGCCCTGCATTTGAGTCAATCAACCCAAGTAATGGTGATGTGGTTTGGCAAGGTAATGGCGCAAACGCTGATCAAGTAGATTCAGCTATAAAAGCAGCCAGAGCAGCGCAATTACAATGGGCCGACAAACCACTTGAAGAACGTATAGCTATTTTAGAAAACTTCGCAGCACAATTAAAAGAACACAGCGAAGAGTTTGCTAGCATAATTGCACGCGAAACTGGAAAGCCATTATGGGAAACCCGCACCGAAGTGGGCGCAATGACAGGTAAAGTAGCTATATCTGTAAAAGCATACCATGAGCGTACAGGTACAACCGAAAACCCAATGCCTGGTGCTAAAGCGTTTATTAGACACAAACCGCATGGCGTTGTTGCTATTTTTGGCCCGTACAACTTCCCTGGGCATTTACCAAACGGGCATATTGTTCCTGCAATTTTAGCAGGCAACACCGTGGTATTTAAGCCATCAGAACTGACGCCGCACGTTGCAGAATTTACGCTTTCACTTTGGCTAAAAGCGGGCTTACCAGCGGGTGTTATTAACCTTGTGCAAGGTGAAATTGAAACAGGTAAAGCACTTGCCTCTCATAAAGATATAGATGGCCTGTTTTTTACCGGTAGCTCAAACACAGGTCACTTATTACATAAGCAATTTGCTGGACACCCTGGTAAGATTTTAGCGCTTGAAATGGGCGGTAATAATCCACTGATTGTAAAAGACGTGAGTGATGTAAGCGCTGCTGTGCACGATATTATTCAATCTGGTTTTATTACCTCAGGCCAGCGCTGTACGTGTGCACGCCGCTTATTTATTGAAAAGTCGCTCAATGGCGATGCTATTTTAGAAAAGCTAATAAGCGCGACTAAAAACATAGTTGTAGATGACAGCTTTGCTACAGAGCAGCCTTTTATGGGTGCAATGATAAGCGAAAAAGCAGCATTAGGCATGGTTGCTGCGCAAAGTGAATTAGTATCAAAAGGCGCGCAAATCCTTGTTGAACTTAAGCAATTAAAACCAGGCACAGGTTTTGTAAGCCCGGGTATTATTGATGTAACACACGTTACCGACATGCCAGATGAAGAGCATTTTGGACCGCTGATTAAAGTATATCGCTTTGACGATTTTGACAGCGCCATTGCTGAAGCCAACAACACAAGCTTTGGCTTATCCGCTGGTTTACTTAGCGATAGTGAAGATGATTACACTCACTTTTTAAAGCGTATTCGCGCCGGTATTGTTAACTGGAATCGCCCTATTACGGGTGCCTCAAGCGCAGCTCCATTTGGCGGTATTGGTGCCAGTGGTAATCACAGAGCAAGTGCTTATTACGCCGCTGATTATTGCTCATACCCTGTAGCGTCTGTTGAATCAGACAAAGTGAGCTTACCGCAAACCCTAGCGCCGGGCTTAATAATTGAATAAGCAATAAAACCAAATTTTAAGATTTAAGGATTTGATATGCATACTGATGTAAACACATTATTTAATAACCTTTGGGAAAACTACTTAAACGTAACTCCATCGGCAGACAAAATTCATGACCTTTTAGGGTCAACGCAAAAAGATGACATTATTAACGATCATATTGCACTGCGTACATTTAATATTGAAAAGGTCGGCCTTGAAAAACTCGCGGCTCACTTTTTAGCGATTGGTTACAAAGAATGTGGTGAATACCACTTTGAAGCTAAAAAACTCTACGCAAAGCACTACGAGCATAGCGATCCTAATCAGCCAAAAGTGTTTATCTCTGAGTTATTAGTCGAAAAATGCTCACCTGAGTTACAAGCTATCGTAACCGATATGGTAAGCAAAATTGACGAAAACGCCGTAACTGCAGATGATTTTTTATACTCGGGCACACATTGGCAAGTAAGCACCGATACTTACAAACAGCTGCTTGCTGAGAGTGAATATGCAGCGTGGATGTCGGCGTGGGGTTACCGTGCTAACCACTTTACTGTAAATATTAATACGCTTGCTAAGTTTGATAATATTCATGATGTTAATCAAGCTCTGAAAGATGCTGGCTTTTCGCTTAATACATCAGGCGGCGAAGTTAAAGGCTCACCAGAGGTGTTACTAGAGCAATCGTCAACACTTGCTGATGAATACTCAGTTACTTTTAGTAATGGCGATATGAGCATTCCTAGCTGCTTTTATGAGTTTGCTATTCGTTACCCTAAAGCAGACGGCGAGCTTTATACGGGTTTTGTTGCAGCCTCAGCTGACAAAATATTTGAAAGCACGAACGCTCGATAGCTAAACCTAAAGTACTTTATTCTAAAAGCCCATTATGGGCTTTTTTTATGTTGGTAAGTTATGTTGATTAATTATAAAAATAACGGTTTATAATCGTTTTCTAACTTTTCAAACGATAGGTCACCAATAAAGCGACCAAAGCTTAACCACGTTGCCAAACCACGTAAATCTTTAAAGTGTGGTGGTACAAACTGCGGGCTCTCTATTACACCTAAATCATGAAGCTGCGATATTAATCTAAAATCATCTATCGATATTTTACCTACTAGTAATAAAGGCAGTCTATCGATTCGACCCAACTGTATCGCCACGCGAATTAAGTTATATACCAGTACAAAGCCTTTAATGTAGGCAATATCTTTTGTAAAAGGCAAACCCGTTGGCGTGCTACCTCTAAATACTCGCTGCGCGAGTGTGTAACTGTCATCTTTTGATAAGCCTTGCGCTACGTAATCACGGTATATATCTACAAACTCAGCGCCATCTATTACCTTTGTAACTGCTTGAATCCGGTTAACTAATTTAGATAAACGCCTTGGGGTCGATTTTAATGTAATAATTTCGGTAAGTACCGCCAAACCTTCTTGAGTAATAGTGGAGCTTGGCGTGCCTTTACTCAAACACGTTAAATACGGCTGTGCTAAACCATTTTGAGTGGTGCCTACATGTATCCACCCTTCGTGGACTTCTAAAATATCAAGTTCACGCTGCGAAAACTTAACATCTTGATTAAGCTTTATATTATTAGCACCGGCGGCTGCATCACTGACAATACCATCGCTAAGCATTACCTCTACGTTTATACCTGCCATACTGCTATTTACTTGCTCAGACAAAATACGCACAGCGTCTACAGCATCAATATTTTTAGGATCGTCGGGCAATATGTCGGCTATAAGTAAATTTTGCAGTGGTTTATCTAGCATATTAGCGAGTTCAGAAAGTGATGGCTCACCCGCATGAAATAAATCTTTAGGATGACCAAATAGCTCCACCGATAAATCATGAAACTCTGGCGTACCACGATATTCAAGCATACTTAATACTGTTTTATATTCAGTGCACATTTTTCCCATATATTGAGCAATCGGATTCAACTGCCCCAATTGGTTAATAATGTTACGGTGCAAAGTAGAAAACGCTTGGCGTAACTCGCTAGGGACAAAACCAAGGCCGCGCTGTTGATAATAAGCACGATCGATAAGTGGATTTTTTTGACATTTTTGTCTAAAAAACTCCTCTTTAGTTTGTTTATCCCAATTAATAGCATCGAGTATCCTAATTGGCGTTTGCAATGCAATTAATTGATCCGATAACTCACGAGTTTTTAGTAGTAACGCCTTGTCTATCATGGTGTAAGCTCAACATTAAATGAGTTTTGAGCTTAATTTAAAAAGGCTAAATTACAAAGCAATATCACACATTTTTAGCTATTGTTTTTAAGATGATCGACCCTCATATCCTTATCGTATGAGGTATTAAATAAAAGGGTGAAGTATGAAAAACGAAATTGACAACAAACAGATTTTAGCCGTGTATGAACGCATCATTCAAAAAGGCGAAATGACTGACGAAGGTAAACATTATCAAGGCATTACTGCTTATTCAGATGTAGATGGTTACACTATATATTTGCAGGGAAGCGGTGTTGAATTACGCTTTGGTTTTCATAATACCTACCACCTTGACTACGAACACGAAAAAAATAAAGATGATTTTTTAAAAAAATTATACAACATTGCAAACGAGAGCTAATGCACCCACGAAAACTCAGGAACCGCCCTTCTAATACAAGCAATAAGCTCAATACTACTTTTATAAACCAAGTAGTAGAAGAGCTTAAAGCTGATCCAAGCAAAGTCTCAATTATTCAACACAATTTAGAACAGTACCGTGCGCAAACTCATTTAAAGCGTGGATTTTTACTTGCTATAGAGCGCTTTGATTGGGTTTTTGAAGCAAGCGAAGATATTGATTTTATTTGCCAGCAAATTTTAGCTGATGACTATATTGGCAATAGATTAAGACGTTATCCCCTCCTTTTTAAAGGCGTTATCAATAATGCCTGACCTTTCAAAACTTAACTTTTCAAACCAAGCGCTTTAAAACGATAAAACCGCAAAGCTTACTCTTGATATAAATTTATTAGAGCACTAAGCAATTGCAGGTTTAGTGTACTTCTGCATTAAAATAATACTATTAGTACTCTAACCATTACTGCACTAACGATTTTTACACATTTTATTCATTTATTGCTGTAAACAAATCATTACTATTATTTAATTTCAAAATAAACCTCACAACCCAATGTTTTATATACAGTTAAATAAAATAAAACTTTATCTTCTTTATCTCATTAGTTGCGCTTTTATTAATGATTCATCTACATTTTGGCATCTAGATGTTTACCTCAGCCTTGAATTGTTAGAGCTATTACCTTAAGCTTATCTTTATTGAACGTTCAATTAATAAAAATTATGCCTAAAGTTGGAATGGAACCTGTCAGGCGTCAGCAGTTAATTGACGCAACTATAGAATCTGTTGCAAGCAAAGGTCTGCAAGGAACGACTATAAACAGCATTAGTAAAAATGCAGGTTTATCGTCGGGTATTATTAGTCATTATTTTGGTGGTAAGCAGGGGCTGATTGAAGCCACTGTTCGATACTTACTAACAAGCTTAAAGCAAGACTTGATAGGTAAAGTAAACCATCAAACAAATGCGACTGAACGTTTAATGTATATTGTCGAAGCCAACTTTGCGCTTGTACAACAACGCAATGATACAACCCGAACGTGGTTGAGTTTTTGGGCACAATCGATGCACGATAAAGAATTACACAGACTACAAAATGTAAACAGTAGACGCTTGCACAGTAATTTAGCATTTTCTTTTAAGCAATTAATGCCTATTGAGCAAGCAAAGCAAGCTGCAGAACTTAGCGCCGCAATGATCGATGGCCTATGGTTAAGAGCAGTACTGAGTAAATCAGACAATAATCAGTTTAAACACAGTGAAAAGTTAGCAAAAAGCTACGTACTTTCACTTATCAAGCAATATGGAGCCTAGCGTGACTACACCTGTCTATCAAAATTTTATTAACGGCCATTTTCTTGCAAACCAGAGCGGCAAAACATTTGATGTAACAAACCCAGCTACGGGCGAGGTTATTTACGCAGTAGAGATTGCCGACGAATTTATTCAAAACGCAGCCATTGCCAGTGCAAAGCAAGGCTTTGCTCAGTGGTCAGCGATGACACCCATTGAACGCAGCCGCATTTTATTAAAAGCAGTGGCTATTTTACGCGAGCGCAATGATGAGCTAGCACTTGTAGAAGTACTCGACACCGGTAAACCAATGCAAGAAGCAAATTGTGTTGATATTGAAACCGGCGCTGATGTAATTGAATACTTTGCAGGCCTTGCGCCTGCACAAGTAGGCCAACAGCAAATGGTGGGTGATGACTTTTATTACACACGTAAAGAGCCACTAGGTATCTGTGCGGGTATTGGTGCATGGAACTACCCACTACAAATTGCATGTTGGAAGTCGGGCCCTGCCCTCGCTGCTGGTAATGCATTTATATTTAAACCATCTGAGGAAACACCACTTGGCGCTATTAAGCTTGCTGAAGTGTTTTTTGAAGCTGGCGTACCTGCAGGTGTGTTTAATGTTGTTCAAGGTGCTGGCGATGTAGGTCAGTGGCTAACACAGCACAGCGACATTGATAAGGTATCGTTTACGGGTGAAGTAGGCACAGGTAAAAAAGTAGTAGCAAGTGCTGCCGGTACGCTAAAAGATGTCACGATGGAACTCGGTGGTAAATCTCCACTATTAGTATTTGATGACGCCAATATTGAGCAAGCGGTTAGCGCTGCTATGTTAGGTAACTTTTATACGCAAGGCGAAATTTGTACTAACTGTACTCGTATTTACGTTCATAAAAATATTTATCAGCAGTTTATTGATGAGCTTAAAGCGCGCACTGAGAAAAACATCATTGCTGGCGACCCACAAGATTTAAATACTAACTTTGGCGCACTTATTTCTAAAAAGCATCAAGAACTAGTAATGAGCTACGTTAATAAAGGTATTGAAGAAGGTGCAACACTTTTAACTGGTGGTACAACGCTTTCACCAGAATCTGCACCTAATGGTTATTTTGTAGCACCGACTGTATTTATTGATTGTAGTGACGACATGACTATCGTTAAAGAAGAAATATTTGGCCCAGTAATGAGCGTGCTTGTTTTTGACGACGAAGACGATGTGATTGCACGCGCTAACGGTACACACCTAGGCTTAGCAGCTGGCGTATTTACGAGTGATATTAAACGTGCGCACCGCGTGATTCATAAGTTACAAGCCGGTATTTGTTGGATTAATGCATACGGTAACTCACCTGCTGAAATGCCCGTTGGCGGTTATAAGCAATCGGGTATTGGCCGTGAAAATGGTATTCAAACGCTTGATCAATACACGCAAACTAAGTCTATTTATGTTGGTATGGCCGACATAGAAAGCCCATTTTAAGGCGCCCTACTATGAGTAATCATTTCGACTATATTATTGTTGGCGCGGGTTCGGCGGGTTGTGTTTTAGCAAACCGTTTATCTGAAGATTCAAATAACCGCGTGTTACTACTTGAAACTGGTGGTAGCGATAAAAGTATTTTTATAAAAATGCCAACTGCGTTATCTATTCCTATGAATAGCGATAAATACGCATGGCAGTTTCATACCCAGCCAGAGCCTCATTTAGATAACCGTGAAATGCATTGTCCACGAGGCAAAGTATTAGGCGGCTCGTCATCTATTAATGGCATGGTGTATGTACGTGGCCACGCAAAAGATTTTGACGAATGGCAGCAACACGGTGCAAACGGTTGGGATTACCAATCGTGTTTACCGTATTTTCAAAAGGCAGAAAGCTTTTACCTTGGTGAAAATACTTACCGTGGTGGCAAAGGCCCGCTTGGCGTTAATAACGGCAACGAAATGCAAAACCCGCTTTATCGCACGTTTATAAAAGCAGGTGTTGAAGCTGGTTACGCCTCAACAGATGATTACAACGCCTCGCAGCAAGAGGGTTTTGGCCCAATGCACATGACCGTAAAAGACGGCGTGCGCAGCTCTGCTTCTCGTGAGTATTTAGACCCTGTTAAATCGCGTAGTAATTTAACAATTATTACAGGTGCACTTGCACAACGCGTGATTTTAGACGGCAAAAAAGCCACTGGCATTGAATACAAAGTAAATGGCGACGTTAAAACTGCCCATGCAGCAAAAGACGTTGTATTAAGTGCAGGCCCAATTGGCTCTCCACATATTTTACAACTCTCTGGTATTGGTGATACTCAAGCGCTTGAAAAAGCAGGCGTTGAAGTACAGCATCATTTACCTGGTGTTGGTCAAAACTTACAAGATCATCTTGAGTTTTACTTTCAATACAAGTGTAAGCAACCTATCACGCTAAATGGCAAACTAGGCATTGTTTCAAAAGGTTTGATTGGTGCGCGTTGGTTACTAACGCGTTCGGGTTTAGGTGCAACGAATCACTTTGAATCGTGTGCGTTTATTCGCTCAAAACCAGGTGTTGAATGGCCAGATATTCAGTATCACTTTTTACCAGCGGCAATGCGTTACGATGGTAGAAGTGCATTTGCAGGTCATGGTTTTCAGGTACATGTTGGTCATAACAAACCAAAAAGTCGCGGTAGTGTGACTATTGCTTCTGCGAATCCTGAGCAACCACCAACCATTTTATTTAATTACCTTGAACACCAAGACGATATTGAAGGCTTTAGAGCGTGCGTTCGCTTAACACGCGACATAATCGAACAAAATGCCTTTGATGAATACCGAGATGAAGAAATTCAACCTGGTAAACATATTCAAACAGATGAAGAAATAGATGCCTTTGTACGCCAAGCCGTAGAAAGTGCCTACCACCCTTCTTGCTCATGCAAAATGGGTGAAGATGATATGGCCGTTGTTAACTCAAATACGCAAGTACATGGTATTGAAGGACTACGTGTTGTTGACTCATCTATATTCCCAACGGTTCCTAACGGAAACTTGAATGCGCCTACTATTATGGTTGCCGAAAAAGCAGCTGACATGATTTTAGGTAAAGACCCATTACAGAAATCGGATGTGAATGTTGCCATAACAACAAACTGGCAAGAAACACAACGTAGTTCAAAGATCTAACTTTAGCCACATGCTTAGGTTTAGTCTCGTCGGGCTAAACCAATGCGTGCCTTGCAGTGGCACACGATGTAAATAGGTTACGTTGTGTTAATGCGAGAATAAAACAATAAAATACGGAGTGCTTATGAATTATTTTTATTCATTACTGGAGGGTAACAATGACTATTTGGCTTAATGCAGGGATCATTTTTACCTTACTTGCCATTATCACTATTTTAATTAAATGGGGTAATGTTCGCGTAGTAGGTGTAACACCAGTTCGAACCTTTACGTTTATAGCAATACTATTTACTTCTGGCCTAGATGTTGGCCTTATCATGTTTCCTTTAACTGAGTTTGCAGGTTATGCAGACATAAAAGCAAGCCCAGAATACGCGTTTGCAAATCCACTGGCTATTGAGTTTGGCTACTGGGGATTTTTGATCTGGGGATTTTACTTTCTTACGTGCTTTTATTTCTGTGTAATAGAACCTAAAGTGAAATTTTTCGAAATTCCTTGGGTTAAATTTATCAATAATGTTGTAATTATTGGTACATGTGCATTTACCGCTTATTTACTGCTTACAAACCTACCGTGGTATTTACCCGAACTAGGTGATGGAACAAGCATAGTTTCTGAGTTTTATTTAATTGTGTTTGCGGCTATCTGTTTTGCTGTGTACTCAAGTACTGATATTAAATATGTACGCATTTTAAGTATTTCTACTACGTGGTTATTCTTAGCTTTAATCGCCTTTATGTGGGCTGGCGCTTTTGTGATTGGTGATAGTCAAATGTCAGCATTTACAGATAACTTAGGCTCTATTGGTACTTACTTTGCAAACATTAATGAATTTGTTTTGCCGCTTAATGATTACCATGAGTTTTACTTATTCTGGTGGTTTGCGTGGAGCATAATGATTGGTCAATTTACATCACGCTTTGTTGGTGGACTTAAAACATACCAAGTATTGGGTGCGATGTTGATTTTCCCTTCTATTCCTATTGCGATTTGGTTTAGCGTACTTTATCACTACCATGAAGCCGGCATTCCAACTCAAGGCATTAAAAACTTTGCAATGGTATTTGTAGGTATTGTATTTGTAATTAACTCACTCGATTCGTTAGTGCGTTTATATACAGATAACCTAAACTTTACCGTAAAGCGTTTTGGCAAAATGAAATACATGATCGGAAATGTTGTCGCTTTATCGTTACTTACACTATTGTTTAAATTAGAATTTTTACAAATTCAGTGGGTAGGCGCATTGGTTATTGGATTGTTCTTTATCTGTGCTGGTTTTATCGGATACAGCAAGTTTAAAACAGTTACAAACATAGACAGCTCACCAAAAGCAAACGAAATTGATTACACAAAAATAGACACAGTACACTAGGGATTAATAATGAATAGAAAATTAAAACAACTTGTAGTAGCACTACCATTTGCACTTTTATCAACAACCGCAGCTGCTGATTGGTCAACAACAATCACTGCAGCGTCTGACTACACTTTTAATGGTGTAAGCCAAACAGATAGCGACCCTGCAATTCAAGGCAGCTTAGACTATGCCTTTGATAGCGGTGTTTACGCAGGTGTATGGGCTTCAAATGTAGATTTTGGTGACGATACTGATTTTGAGCTTGATGCTTATGTAGGTAAATATGTACAACTTGATGAGCAATTTAGCGTTGACTACGGCATTGCTTATTACACTTATCAAGGTAATAACAGCGATGGTAACTACGCTGAAGCTTACACTAAATTTGGTTATGCAAGTGAATACGGCCAAACTGAGCTTAACTTTTGGTACAGCTGGGATTACTTTGGTCAAGGTGGAGGTCATGTAATTTCAATGGTAGCACACACCTATGAGCTAGCTCCAAATCATGCACTACGTGCAAGCTTTGATATTTCAAACTCGCTTGATGGACAAAAATGGGCGTGGGACGTAAACGAGAAAAAATCATACCACCATTACCGTTTAGCATATCAAACAAGTTATGAAGGGTTTGGTATTGAAGTGGCCGCTGAAAACACAAGCTTAGATTACGATTATGCTGATGAGCGTATTGTACTTGCCGTTTCTCGCACATTTGATCTTTAATACAATAATTACTGATTAAACAAAAAATGCCACTCTATTTAGAGTGGCATTTTTATTTGTAAACCAACTAACTAACTAACTAACTAACTAACTAACTAACTAACTAACTAACTAACTAACTAACTAACTAACAATATCCCACGCACTTGTACCCGATGCTGAAAGGTTACTGGTGTTATTGCGTAGTACTTTATTACCGACATTAACCGATGACTCAGGGCGGCTTACTAGGTAACCCTGAACAGAGCTCACACCCATTTTTTTAACAAGTTCAAACTGCGCTATTTCTTCAACGCCTTCAGCTACAATTTTAAGACCTAGCTTTTTCCCAAGGTCACTAATAGTATTTAATATATCATTATATTTTTGGCTTTTATTAGCTTGGGCTATAAACGAGCGATCGATTTTAATAACATCTATTGGTAAATCCGCTAACGTACTTAAAGAACTAAAACCTGTACCAAAGTCATCAATAGCAATGGTGATACCCTCTTCTCTTAGCCTACTTAGCTCTTTAATTATTTTAGGGCTGGCTTTAATGAATGTTGATTCTGTAATTTCAAGCATTAAAGACGTCGCCGGTAAGCCGGTTTTTTTGAGCTTTTTCATTATCCAATCATAAATGTCACGGTGCTTTAGTTGAATACCCGAAACATTAACTGATATTTTGACTTTACGCATACCTGCATTATGCCATGCAGCCATTTGTCTACACGATTCAAGCATGATCCAATCGCCAAGTTCTAATATTAAATTAGATTCCTCTGCTATTGGTATAAACTCTGAAGGTGGGATCATACCCTCAACTGGATGGTCCCATCGGGTAAGCGCTTCAAAATAATCAATCATACAATCCTCAACATGCACAATTGGCTGAAAAGATAAGTAAAAATCTTTACAAGCGACCGCTAAACGCAACTCTTCGAGTAAATAATGGTAACGGCGCATTTTGTTACCCATTTCTGGCGAGTAAACCTTAAATATTCCCTTACCATCGCTTTTAGCTCTATACATTGCTACATCTGCTAACTGTAAAAGCGCTTGAGGCGTTGACGCACTTTCTGGGTAAGCAGCGATACCAATGCTAGCACTAATTTTTACAATTTTGTTACCAAGCACAAAGTCTTTTTCAAGCTCACTTAGCACATGCTTTGCAATTTCAACAACCCTGTCGCTATCATCAAGTAGTTCTATAAAAATGGAGAATTCATCTCCTCCTAATCTTGATAAGTTTTGCTCTAATTGGTTAGCGCTATTTATGTTACTTAATTTATGGTGACGTAAAACATTCGCAAGCCGGCTAGCAACTTGGACTAATATTTCATCGCCAAAACTGTGACCAAACGAGTCGTTTACTTGTTTAAAACCATCAAGGTCTATAAAAAGGAGTGCACACTTGAGATCTTCTTGATTCGCATGATTTATCTGTCTATCGATATGTTCGATATATGCATGACGGTCAATCAATAACGTCAGTTTATCTTGGCAGATACTTGTTTGGGTTTGTTTTACATAGTTAGCCACATGTGTATTTAAGCTATTTATTGATTGACTCAAACTACTTACACCCAAAGGGTTTTCTGCAGATTTTACTTGTAGGTTAAATGCAGTGAGTAAACTATTGGCTTGATGGTTAAGCTCAGCTATTTGATTTTTATAATGACGCTTTTTTCGCTCTCTACGTAAGTACAAACCTGAACCGAATATTAAAACACATAAAAGTAAAAAATTAATGGGGGATTCAAGTGTCATCATAATTAACTTATTCGAATCTGCCGCTACAAATTGAGTATCAGTAGTTTTAATAAGTAAGAAATCGGCGCTAGGTTGTTTGATGATGTAGTGGCCATTCAAAATGGGGTTATACCAAGAAGCCATATCAAGAGTGGTATTCGTTATTTCGAAGCTTCGTATATCAATACTGGTGTGAAATAAATTTATACGGTTAATCTGATTCGTTAACCCTATGTTTATGCAAAAACAAAATAAAATTATAATGAGGAAAACAAAGCCAAATGGTTTAAGTCTATTCATAAGAAAAATCCATTTATTTTACTTCTCCCTTAAATCTGTTAACAAAAGCGGATTATATCGTTTGCAGTCAGTACTAAGCAAGTACTGATATAATCCTTAGCCATTAGTATAACAAAAAATCGTAACAATAATGGATTAACCAAGCATACCTAACACAGTATAGATGGGGAGTAAAAAGGTTCTAATTGTTTAAAATTTAATACATACCGTCAATAAGCTCTATAATTTTTTCTTCAGCGTCTATAAACTTATCCAATCCACCACCGGTGCGATAAGATGCTTGTGCTATTTTTTCATTCGTTTCAACGTCTTTAATCCAAATATTTGCGTATGCCATATAGAGCGCTATATCCCAACGCCAATTTGCTACGTAGTAAGCCACTGCATTACATCCTGTCGTATCTGCACCTGATAATTCGGTCTGGTAGTCTTGGTGTTTCAATACATAATTGGCTGGAATTACCCGAGTTTCAACATCATGCTTTGCAAAACCTTTTTTCATTGCATCTATAACACCAGCTTTAACAGCCTTATGTTCAGCAATACATACTGTTTTAGGTATGTTTGTTTCAAATCGAGTAATGTCTTGCTTTGCAGCACAACCGGCCAAGGTGGCAACCATTGCTGCTGCAACTGTTATTTTTAACGTATTCATATTTATTCCTTTTTTATTTTTAATATTTAAAGCTGCCATGCATAGCTAACTTTTGTAAAAAATGTACGCTGATCTCGCTCAATATTTTCAAGAGAATCGTCTTGGTAACCTCTATCTGAGTAACCCAAATAAAATAGTGTTTGCGCATTAATTTTATATGAGTAAACAAGCTGGCTGCCATAGTCTTTATTGATTTGACTAACTTGGTAAAAGTAGGCGTTTTCGTCTCTATCAATGTCTTCAAATTGTAAAATTAATTTAAGAATTGAACGCATGCTAAATTTATAATGAAGTCTAAAATCGACCAAGTTAGCAGTAAATACGCGATCCCCTTGCGGGTTATCTAATTGACTGTAGTTATGCTTTACATCGAGCTGCCAATGGTCGTTAATATCCCACACTACTTGCGTTTGTGTGTCAAACGCGTCGCCTAACTGCTCGTTTGCATAGTCAATTCGGCTAGCGTATTCAACATACAGTGATAACTTAAAATCTTTAGTGGGTTTAAACCCAGTGTAAATATAACCAATATTTTGATTATAAAAATTGTCGTTATAATTTTCATAACGGTGCACTAAACCAATTTCAAAAATAGATTGTTTTTGACCTTTAAAACTTAAAAAACCCTCGTATTCTTCTTCAAGTAAGTCACCATTTTGTGCCCATGTTTTATCCCATTCTGCTTCGTACGACCATGAAGTTAGCAAATCAGCTTCGTCTCTATACCATGTTTGTCCGCCACCAAACCCCACTTTTTCGTAATCTACTTTAGCCTGATAGCCTAAGTCAGTCCGATAGTCTTGACCAATATTTTCATAATATGAAAATAATTTATAGTCACGTTTATCACGAGTTAGTTCCAACGCATACGCTTGGTCTGACTGTGTTTCAGACGTATTATAATTTTCAATTAAAAATTCAGAGTTACGGGTGTCAGCTGTCGATACTTGATATAAAAGAGTATCTGATTGATTAAACCAATAGCTCCCATCCACTGATAATACAGTGTTGTGATAGTCATCACTTTCTCTGTGCGTGCTTGAAAGGCCAATAGTACCCTGCTGACCTAGGTCATATTGATAACGCCCTGCGGCCGCATTCGTTTTTTCGTTTAAGCTTGCAAAGCTAGAGCCCTGATTCGTTGGCAGTAAAATATTACTATTATCGTCATCAGCTAGCATTAACGCATAACTATGATCGCCCGTTTTACCTGTTAGCTTTGCACCTAAAGTAGGCTCTGCAATTGTACGTGTATATAAAAGTTCAAATAAGCTGCTTTTAAAGTAAGAAGCTCCATCTAAAAAGAAAGGACGTTTTTCAGCGTAATAGACAGAGAAAGTTGTATTTACATCGAGCTCTAAAGAGTCCGTTTCTACCTGCGAAAAATCAGGGTTTATCGTTGCATTTAAAACAGCGTCTTTTGTTAAGCCCCAGCGTAAATCTAAGCCCACTTCGGTGTCTATATCGCCATTATTCCAGTTACCCGGTAGCTCAGATTTATTGTCATTACGCAGTGTGGTAAGTGTGGGTGTAAGCTGAATATTTTTACTTGATTCTATATCGCTAAAACCCACTAACTTATCAAACTGACAAAGACTGCATTTTGTATCGCGATCAAATCCCATGTTAGATAATTGATACAGAACATCACGCTGATAGTTTCTCATGACTGAAAAACCCCACGTTAGCTCTTTTTTATTTTCAGGAAAGCGCAGTGCCTTAAAGGGTATACGCATTTCAACAACGTAACCTTTCTCGTTAATTTGTCCCGCGCTATCCCAAATAGCATTCCATGAGGTATCTGAGCTCCATCCATCGGTATCGGTCATTCTTATATCGCCTTGTGCACCAAGGGGATTTACATGAAATTCATAACCACTGCGTTCATCATTAAATGTATCAATAACAAGAATAACTACGTCGTCTTCCCATAGCGTATCGCGGTCACGAAGTGATGCACGAATTTGCTCAGGGTTTGGGTCTTGTGCAACAAAAGCTACATACAAATTCGTACCATCTTCATAAATAAAAGCATCAGTTTTTACCGGTGGAGTACCTTTTTCGTTGGGCTCATCTTGGTAAATTAAAGGAATACGTGTCGCATTTTGCCAGTGCGCTTCATCCATAACACCATCAATAGTGATATTTGAATCAATTCGGGACAAGGGAATTTGCTGTTTTTCAGCGAATACATCAAGGCTTGAGAGTAATAAAACGAAACTTAAAAATAGGAAAGTGAACTTTTTTATTATAGTTATAAAGTACTGCATAAACATCCATTTAGACTGTAATTACCCATAAGGAGTAACTTAAGCTAAGGATTGTAATTTATCTAGGTACATTTGTTAATACCTTGCTAAGGTTATTCTTCATAATATTAACGAATTAACAATAAAGGAGTAACTAATGAGTCTTTATTAAGTTTCGAGCAGTTTAAGTTTATCGTCTATGCCATTCCATACATCAGCGTCCTCTGGTGCAGGTTTAATCTCTGTAATGCGCGGCCAGACCAGTGCAAGTTCAGCATTCAATTCAGTAAACTCTTTTTGAGATTCTGGTAATTCATCTTCTTGGTATATAGCATCAGCTGAACACTCAGGGACACATAAACCACAATCTATACAATCAATCGGGCTAATAGCTAAAAAATTAGGGCCTTCAAAAAATGCATCTGCTGGGCACACTGATACGCAATCGGTGTACTTACATTTTATACAATTTTCGGTGACTACAAACGCCATACTATTTTAATACCTAAGATTTTAAACAACAGTTGTGGATCATACCCATCCGCTCCAAAAATACAATAAATAAGTGCCATATCACCCTATTTTAACGTAAAATACGCGCCTTATGTTTGCACACCCGTTGTGCCCTGCATCCCCTTATTGTGAGCGGTAATAATACCCCGCTATGACACCTAAAAGAGATATAAATGATACGTTTAACCGAAATAAAGCTGCCACTTGATCATGACGAAGATGCAATTGGTCAAGCAATTGTAAATAAACTAAAAATCCAACCAGAACAATTGCACAGCTTTAATGTGTTTAAGCGTGGTTATGATGCACGTAAAAAATCAGCTATTTTACTGATTTATACACTCGATATAGAAGTTGATAACGAAGCCGAGCTACTCGCCGCATTTGAAAAAGACCAACATGTAAAAGTAGCGCCAGACACAAACTATAAATTTGTAGCCCACGCCAGCGTAAATATAACAGAGCGCCCTGTTGTTATTGGTTTTGGCCCTTGTGGTTTATTTGCAGGCTTATTACTTGCTCAAATGGGCTTTAATCCCATTATATTAGAGCGCGGTAAAGAGGTACGTGAACGTACAAAAGACACGTTCGGCTTTTGGCGTAAACGCACACTTAATACCGAATCAAATGTACAATTTGGTGAAGGTGGCGCAGGTACATTCTCAGACGGTAAGTTATACAGCCAAGTAAAGGATCCAAAACATTACGGTCGTAAAGTCATTACTGAATTTGTAGAAGCTGGCGCACCCGATGAAATTTTATACGTAAGTAAGCCACATATTGGTACGTTTAAACTTGTCACCATGATTGAAAAAATGCGCGCTCGTATAATAGAACTCGGCGGCGAAATTCGCTTTAGCACACGTGTTGACGATATTCATTTAGACGACGGGCAAGTAACAGGTTTAACACTTTCAAATGGCGAGCAACTAAACACTCGCCATGTTGTATTAGCCGTTGGGCACAGCGCACGCGACACGTTTGATATGATCCACAAAAAAGGGATTTATGTTGAAGCAAAGCCATTCTCAGTCGGTTTTAGAATCGAACATAAACAATCAATGATCGATGAATGTCGTTTTGGTACAAATGCAGGAAACCCAATTTTAGGCTCTGCCGATTATAAACTTGTTCATCATTGCGACAATGGCCGCACAGTTTACAGCTTTTGTATGTGCCCAGGTGGCACAGTAGTCGCTGCAACCTCTGAAGAGGGCCGTGTTGTTACCAACGGTATGAGCCAATATTCACGAAGTGAGCGCAACGCTAACAGCGCTATTGTGGTAGGCATATCACCGGAGCAAGATTTCCCAGGTAATCCACTTGCTGGAATAGACTTACAACGTAAACTTGAAGAGCAAGCGTATGAGCTTGGTGGTAGCAACTACGATGCACCAGCCCAGTTAATTGGCGACTTTTTGAAAGGTAAATCATCAGAAAACTTAGGTGAAGTACAACCCTCTTATACACCCGGTATTAAGTTAACCGACTTGAGTAAAGTGTTACCACAATTTGCAATTGATGCTCTTCGCGAAGCGATACCAGCGTTTAATAAACAAATTCGTGGCTTTTCAACTAACGACGGTTTATTAACCGGCGTTGAAACACGTACTTCGTCGCCTATTAGTATTAAGCGTGATAAAACATTCCAAAGTATTAACACCAAAGGGCTCTACCCTGCAGGTGAAGGCGCAGGCTACGCTGGCGGTATTTTATCAGCGGGTATTGATGGTATTAAAGCGGCTGAAGCGGTCGCACTGTCTATGTTAGAAAACGCTTAAACCTCTTTTTTAAGCCGTTTATCGAAAAGCCTCACTTTGTGAGGCTTTTTTGTGCTAAATGTATAGAAAATAATAACACCTCAAGCACCTCAACAATGATCAAAACATTTACCTTTTCGTTGCTTAGTGTATTAGCAATTTTTAACGCTAAAGCACAAGAGCTAAAAACCATCGATGAAATTCACAGTGCATATAAAAATAATTCTATTAATGCACAGCAACTCACCCAAAATTATATAGACCGAATTAATAAACTTAATCCACACTATAATGCGGTTATTAGTTTAGAGCCTACAGCTATTGCTCAAGCTAAAACGTTAGATGAACTTGCCGTCAAAGGAACTTGGGCTGGGCCATTACATGGAATACCTGTACTTCTTAAAGATAATATAGAAACTAAAGGCACACTTCCCACAACGGCTGGCTCTTTAGCACTTAAAAATAACGTTACTGATAATGATGCTTTTGTTGTTAAACAACTACGTAATGCGGGCGCTATAATTTTAGGTAAAGCTAATTTAAGTGAGTGGGCAAATTTTCGTTCATCCTATTCATCTTCAGGCTGGAGTGCCGTAGGCGGACAAACACATAATGCGCACGATGTAACACGTAACCCATGTGGTTCTAGCGCAGGTTCTGCTGTTGCGGTAGCACTTAACTTTGCGCCTATAGCATTAGGGACTGAAACAGACGGTTCAATTACGTGCCCTGCCTCAGTAAATGGAGTTTATGCAATAAAACCGAGTATGGGCCAAGTATCACGCTCAGGCGTTGTGCCTCTTTCAATTAGCCAAGATTCAGTAGGGCCGATTGCGCATTCACTTAAAGATGCGCTGCTGGTTTTATCAGTTTTGCAAGGTGAAGACTCCCTTGATGCGACAACTACAGGGTTTGAATTAAAAACAGGTAATATAAAATCAAAATCGTCACTTATTATTGGTGCACTGCCTAGCGACAAATTTACAGTTGAAACGCAGCGCCTTTATGCCAAGCAGTTACAAGCATTAAAACAGGCTGGGCACACTGTTATTAATGTAGATATTACTGATAACTTAGATACGCTATTTGCTGATGAATACTATATTTTACTCTACGACTTTAAAGCCGAAATTAATCATTACCTCGCAAACACTCCAACACAAGTGGCTGTTAAAAGCCTAAAAGCACTTATTAATTTTAATATTCAAAATAAAAAAACAGAAATGCCCCATTTTGAGCAAGATATCCTAGTCCAATCACAGGCCATTGATTTAACTAACAAACAAAAATACCAAGAGACTAAAGAACGCTATCGAACTTTAGCAACGACAGCCATTGTTAATGTATATAAAAACAACAAGCTTGATATTGTTATAGCGCCTACAGTATCCCCCGCCTGGAAAACTGACTTAGTTAATGGTGATAATTTTAATGGCAGTAGTAGTTCGTTATCTGCTATTGCTGGCACAACGCACATAACCCTACCGGTCGGAAAAGTAAGTGGTTTACCGGTTGGTTTGTCCATAATAGCAAATAAAGAGGACGAGCAAGCGGCTTATTTATACGCAAACATTATTGATGAGGTGTTATTACCAGGCACAAAAAAACCTGAGTAAACTCAGGTTTTTTTAAACTAAACGGCGTTAACTATGACTTTTTAAGTGACAGTTTTTCGCCTTTTAAGCTTTTACGAACGCTTGAAATACGTGAGCGATTTACTGCTCTCGCTTCACCGGTTGCTTGTCCTGATAACTTGTTAGAACGTGTACGGCGTAAATGCGCTGGTTTTTTACCAATTTTATCAATTAGTACTTCACGGTTACTTACTTCATAACCTTCTAAATATACACGTTTGATTTTTTGGCCGATTAGCGTTTCAATTTCAAACAAAGTGTTTTCTTCTTCACGGCTAACAAATGAGATTGCTTGACCTTGGCGACCAGCACGACCTGTGCGGCCAATACGGTGAACGTAATCTTCTGCAAGCCATGGTAAATCAATATTAATTACACGAGGTAAGCCATCAATATCAATACCACGAGCAGCGACTTCTGTAGCCACTAATACGCGTACCTTGCCTTCTTTAAATTCACGTAAAGCACGACGACGGTTACCTTGAGATTTATCACCGTGGCAAACGCCTGCCGGAATACCATCAAGGTTAAGCTCTTTAACAAGCTCATCAGCTGTTTCTTTCATGTTTACGAAGACAAGCACTTGTTGCCAGTTTTTCTTACCAATCAATTCAGAAAGTAGCTCTTGCTTACGACGTTCTTCAACTGGGTAAACAACATGCTCAACGGTGCTTGCTGTACTGTTAGTTTGATCAACACGCACTATTTCAGCTTGTTTCAATACTTTAGATGCAAATTGTTTAATTGCTGCAGGGAATGTAGCAGAGAAAAGTAAAATCTGGCGCTCTTCTGCACAGCTTTTAATAACGTTTTGCATGTCTTCAATAAAGCCCATATCAAGCATACGGTCAGCTTCGTCAAGAACAAGGTGCTTAACACTTGCAAGGCTTAAGTTACCTAAACGAATATGATCAAATAAACGACCTGGCGTTGCAACAACAATATCTACACCTTCTTTTAAAGCATTTGCTTGGCCGGCAGTGCTAACACCACCAAATAAGCTAACGACTTTAAGTGATGTATGCTTTGCAAAATCTCTAAAATTATTTGCAATTTGTTCTGCAAGTTCACGCGTTGGAGCAAGTACTAATGCATGAGGTGCATTAGTTGTGCTGAGTTCAGACTCAACCAATTTTTGGATGATAGGTAAAGCAAACGCGGCAGTTTTGCCGGTACCAGTTTGTGCACTGGCTAAAACGTCTTTACCTTTACGAACAGCAGGAATTGCTGCGCGCTGAATGGGCGTAAGGGTGTGATAGTTAAGTTCGTCCAACGCCTGGATGATTTCAGGAGCGAAACTAAAAGATTTAAAATTCATGCTGTATAACCTACGGCCACATTATCAAGGGTCGCAAATTATACAGTAAAAACGAGCTAACAGTTAGTCATAACTTATCTTTTAACGTGTTTAATCTACTTTATAGCGTTTAAATATTAAAGAGGTGTTAATACCACCAAACGCAAAGTTATTACTCATCACGTAATCGGTATTAATCTCACGCCCTTGATGCCTTATGTAATCAAGCTGAGCACATTCGTCATCAACGTTATCTAAATTAATTGTTGGTGCAAACCAGTTATCTGCCATCATATTAATGCTTGCCCATGCTTCTATTGCACCACAAGCACCTAATGTATGCCCCAAATAACTTTTTAACGAGCTAATAGGTTTGCTGCCCAATGCTTTAAACGTTGCGTGAGACTCGGCAATATCACCTTTATCTGTTGATGTACCATGAGCATTAACGTAACCAATTTTTTCTGGTTCTAAATTGGCATCTTGCAGTGCCATTTCTATCGCTAGTTGCATTGTTTTTGATGTTGGTTGAGTAACGTGCTGTCCATCAGAATTACAACCAAAACCAACCACCTCAGCTAATATTGTTGCTCCGCGCGCTTTTGCATGTTCGTATTCTTCTAAAATAAGTGTACCCGCGCCTTCGCCTATCACTAAGCCATCGCGATTTTTATCAAAAGGTCTTGGTGTTTGTTTTGGTGTTTCATTTTTTGTAGATGTTGCATAAAGCGTATCAAATACGGCGGCTTCAGTAATACATAACTCTTCAGCTCCACCAGCCACCATTATTTTTTGTCGGCCAAACTTAATCGCTTCATAGGCGAAGCCTATTCCTTGAGATCCCGATGTACAAGCAGAGCTTGTTGTTATAACACGCCCTTTTAAACCAAAAAACACACCAACATTTACAGGGGCAGTATGCGCCATCATTTTAATGTAACTCGTGGCTGTTACACCTGACATCGACCCCGTTTCCATCATATTTGCAAAGGCGAGTAGTGGTTCAGTAGAGCCAGTAGATGAGCCATACGCTATGCCCGTAGAGCCATCTGTTAGACTTTCGTGCTCGAGTAATTTGGCTTGTTCAAGTGCGCATTCAGTAGCACGAGTTGACATAAGTGACACTCGCCCCATTGAACGGATTTGTTTTCGTTTGTAATGACTTGGTCGCTCAAAGTGTTTAACTGGCGCGGCTAAACGAGTATTGAGGTCGTCAGCTATATCCCACTCTGGCATAGTAACAACGGCATTTTCGCCTTTAATTAAGGCTTGTTTGAATTCAGACCAATCATCGCCCAATGCAGTGACCACCGACATCCCTGTTACAACAACGCGTTTAATCAAACCATGCCACCATTAACCGAAATCACTTGGCGTGTTATGTAAGCTGCATCATCAGACATTAAAAAAGCGACTGTTCCCGCAACTTCTTTAACGCTCCCCATGCGTTTAAGGGGTATCATTTTCATCATTTCATCAATAGGTAATTCATCAGTCATCGCGGTTTCTATTAAACCAGGTGCCACACAATTAACTGTGATTTTGCGTTTTGCCAATTCTAATGCAAGTGCTTTAGTGGCCCCAATAATACCGGCTTTTGCTGCACTATAATTTACTTGTCCTCGGTTACCTGCAATACCTGACACCGATGACATTGTAATTATTCGCCCACCTTTACGGCTTTGTACCATAGGCATTACAGTTGGGTGTACTACATTATAAAACCCATCAAGGCCTGTACGTATTACACAATCCCAGTCTTCCCCTTGCATAGCAGGAAATGCCATATCGTTAGTAATACCTGCATTACACACCACGCCATAATAAGCACCATACTGAGCTATATCTTCTATTATTTGTGCTTTGGCCTGCTCTCTGTCACATACATCAAATTGTAATAAACTGGTGGCTCTACCTAATGCATTAATTTCATCGCATGTTGCTTGAGCTTGCTCAATACCGGCTCTGCAATGTACGGCAATATCAAACCCTTGCTCAGCAAGTCTTAACGCAATAGCTTTACCAATACCACGGCTTGAACCCGTAACTAAAATTCTTTTTGTCATTGATTTTCTCTTATAAATTCCAACGGGTTTTCAGGCTGAAATACATTGATTTTTGCTTGGCAAAGTAGAGTTTCACACGCGAGTATTTGACATTCAAATACACTTAAACCTGACTCTTCTTGATATAGTTTTTTCACTTCAATAGTCAGCTTACTGCCGTTTTTAAAACACGGTTGATAAGTTTGATATTTTCGCGTGCCAATTAAAAAACCAATTTTTACAGGTTTATTTTCATCATTCGCCAACGCACCAGCGTAAGCGGCAATAGACTGCGCCATGTACTCAACACCAATATAGCTAGGTACGCCATTAATTGCAGGACTAAAAAAAGGGCTTTGCTCAGTGATAGTAACGCCGCATTGAGCTTCATCTTCGCTGTGTGTTAAAAGGCTATCTATTAAAATCATAGGCGCATCATGCGGGACTACTTGCTCTATAGGGTAATTAGTCAACGTTAACTCCCAATATTAAGCTGGCATTATTACCGCCAAACGCAAATGAATTAGATAAGCAGTATTTAAGAGCTGGCTTAAACGCTTGTTTTATTATTTTTATATCAGCCAAATCACTGCCTTCTTTAATCGCGTTATACGGCAGCATATGTTGGCCGCTGTCTTTTAATAATAACCAACATATACCGGCTTCAATGGCGCCTGCAGCACCAAGAGTATGCCCTGTTAAATGCTTACTTGAGCTAAGCGGGGTATTGTTGCCAAACACGCGATTAATTGCAAGTGCTTCCATTTCGTCATTTTTTACAGTAGCCGTACCGTGAGCGTTAATATAATCAATATCACCACAGGATAATTTTGCGCTTTTTAGTGCTTTTTCCATTGAGGCTTGGGCGCCCATCCCATTAGGATCGGGGGCTGACATATGATGCGCATCTGAGCTTTCGCCACTGCCTAGTAACGTAACGCCGTTATTTGTTATTGGCTTATTTTTAGTCATTACAAATAAAGCGGCCCCTTCACCAATATTAATGCCGTCTCTGGTGCTAGAAAAAGGCTGGCATAAACCCGAGCTTAAAGAAGCGAGCGAGTCAAAGCCATTAATTGTTAATTGGCACAAACTATCCGCACCACCACAAATTACCACATCGGCTAAATCAGCATTTAGCAAAGCTCGGGCGCTAATTAACGCTTTGCTACTCGACGTGCATGCAGTAGAAATACTGTAACAAGGCCCTAGAGCCCCTATTTTATGTGCAATGTAATGAGCGGGTGTTGCTAACTCTTGATCACTGTAACTAAAGTCATCAGGCCAGAGTTTTGTACTTTCATAGCTTTTACGTGCTCTTTCGCCATCATGAATACCTGATGTACTAGTACCCATTACAATTGCGATACGCGACTTATCAATATGCGAAAGTTTATCTAAGGTTGGCTTAATCTGCTCTAAAGCTAGATCAATAAATGTATTGATACGTTTATTATTTGATAAAGCAATAGACTGAACTTGCCCGACATACAGCGGGGTTTGCTCAGCACTTAAACTTTTATTTAAAGTTAATAAAGGAGTTGCAGGGTTATATTTATTTAAGCTTGTTGTGGTTGCATCTTGGCCTATGCCCATCGCACTCACAATGCCTAAATCATTCAGCCAATATGTCACTGTTCTACCTTTTTAAATGTTATTTGATACTGATGTAAAATATTGTTCAACGTTGTCGACTCATCACTATAGTCAATGGTAATAAATGTACCCTCATCGTTAAATACTTCCCGATTAGAGCCAACCTGCTCTATTAAAGCACCCTCTAACTGCTTTTGTAAAAATGCTACTGGCCAATGTACTAATGCAATATCCGCTAAAATATAATGAGGGTCTATCCCTTCTACCGCCAGCATATTTCGTGTTTTTACTGGGCCATTTAAAGGTTTTTCAAGCTCCATAATCGGAAAGCCTTGCACTGTCATTAACAATAACTTAATTGCACCTTTGTCATTTATAGCTAATTGGGCAAATACAGTGTGTGTGTTTTGCTGATTCGTAATATACAAAACATGCTGCCAAGACTTATCAAACATTTGTGCTGGCACGCTATTAATATTTAATTGAATATTAGGTGATAGATACACTCTATTTTTAGATGCTGTAAAGCTCGTACATGCGCTCAATACAGCAAATATAAATACACTACACACCGCATACTTAATTAATTTTGACATAACTGAGCCAACACATTTAAACGGCGTTCACTTTGTGCAACAAATGGGTTATTTGTATCCCATGCGTAACCCGCTAAAATAGCACTAATCATTTCTCGCACCTGAGTATTTTGTTCAGAGTAAAATATCACATCCTGAAAACGCGTATCGTACCACCCTGTTACAAATGTTCTAAAACAATCGACTCCAGCTTGTAATGGCTGTGCGTAGTGAGCGTCAAAATCGACGACTTCGTTTTTTAAATAGCGATCAACAAGTGGGGCAACTAAATTTGCAGATTTGAGTGCAATTGTTACACCTGATGAAAATACCGGGTCTAAAAATTCCCCCGCATTACCCAATAAAGCAAAGTGCTTACCATATAACTTACTCACATTTGCCGAGTAGCCTTTTATATTTTTTGCTGGAGTTAATAACTCACGCTGTGCTAACAGTGTTTTTAAATAAGGGTCTTGCTCTATAAATTGATTCAGTAAATCGCTAGATTCATCATCATTAAAACGCTCTGACTGCGCCACAACCCCAATACTCGCAGTACCATCACTAAAGGGAATAAGCCAATACCACACGTCTGAATATTGAGGGTGTACGGTAATCAAAATTTTATTTCGATCGAAGCTTGTATCACTAATATTGTCTTTAAAGTGACTAAAATAAGCGCTTCGAACAGGAAAGTTAGAAGGAAGCTCTAAATCTAACAATTTTGGTAATACACGCCCAAAGCCACTTGCGTCCAATACAAATCGGGCATTAACGCGATAAGCTTGCTGCTGCTCATTGTGTACCACTAATGATGCACCATTTGGCTCATCACAGTAGTCAACCACCGTGTGCTTATATCTGATTTCTACGCCTTGTCCTTGTGCCTTGTCTGCTAATAATTTGTCAAAGTCGGCTCTTTTCACTTGATACGTAGTGCCTGGGCCTTTAGTAAATTTTTCAGTGAAATTTATAGTTGTATTTTGCCCTGCCCGATGAAAAGCAGCGCCATCTTTAAACTGAAAACCTAAAGCCGCTGCATTGTCATGTAATGTATCGATTAAGCCCGCGTCTTCTAAGTACGCCATACATTGCGGCAGTAAGCTTTCACCAATTGAAAAACGTGGAAACGCCTGCTGTTCAAGTACCAGTACCCGCCATCCCTTTTGAACTAAAAGACTACTAGCCAATGCACCCGAAGGCCCAGCGCCAATAACAACAACATCGTACTGCTCAAAGTTATTCAAATTATTGTTCCTTTTGAGGCTTTAAAACACTCAGCGGTGATAAAAAGTAAATAGCTAAAATCCCTACCATTACACTCAGCCCAAAGCTAAAAATAGCCGGTGTATCAGATGCACTCAACATCCCAAATACCCACATTGATGACGCAGCCGATAAGCTAATCGCTAACACATTTTTGGGCTCTAACTTATTTATTTGATAAAAAACGAGGTAATCAATTGCTAAGGCAATAACAAGTAACGCACCGAGTAAATTAAATAACGACAAGCTACCTTGAATCGCATTACATACCCAAAGCATGCTCAACACCACAACAGATAAAATGGTCACCTGCAGCAGCGCTATCTTAATCGTAAATCGCCAACTAAAAAGCAGCCAACTAATAAAACCCGCAAGCACTAGGCTTAATAGTAAATATTCACGGTAATCACTTAATAAAGCACTAATTTGTTTAGGTTTATTATAAAGGTAAATTCCATTGTTTTTTTCAACCTCATTAATTAGTTGATCAGATGAAATACCCGAAATAGACACCCACGTTATCGATTGTTCTGACTCAACAACCATTTGAGAAAGCAGTAATGGTTTAAATGTACTCGTGGCGAGTGTTTCATAAGTTAATAACGGTGCCTTTGTACTTACTAACGCTTGCCCTGTAACGCGCTCTGCAATATCCAAAGTCCCTTTGTTTTTAGCCTGTTCAAACAAGGCTTGGTTATCCCTCTGCTTTTGTAAACTAGGCAACCAATGGCTAATGCTATTATGTTTAAAATTAGGGTTTAGTTGGGTTAAGCGTTTTAAAAATTGTTCTTGTTTTTGTAAAAGCGCTTCGTCGCTATCTGCAAACATAAAAACAATTTGGCTATCCCACTGCCCAAGTAATAACAAATGCTTTTTTTCGTTTAGCATTAAATGTTCGGAGCTTGCATTTAATAGCTTTACATCATCATTAAAGCTAATAGGTTTTATTAAAAATAACGCACTTATAAGGGCTAATAATGTAATGAGTATCGGTTTTTTTAAACTATTGCAGTATAAAAAAACCTTAATGAGCTTTTGACTCATCAATAAACTCGAAGGCGATAACCTGAGTGTAGATTGCCACAATGGCAAAACTAAAACTGTAAATAGCCAAGCACTCACTAAACCCGCAATAACAAACACGCCAACTTGAGATAATAACGTTAGTGGCGCACCTAGTAAGCAACAATAACCCAACGTAGTCGTAATAAGAGAGAGTAAAAGCGCAGATTGTGTCCCTTTGCTGTAGCCTTTTTCATACTCTTTTTTGGCTAAATCAGTCATACCATGAAATGCATAATCAATGGCAATACCAATCAAGGTAACTGCAAAAACAAGCGTTAATAAATGAATAGTCTTAAACAGCAACACCATAGCGATAGCGCCGCCAATAAGTGCACTCAGTACGGTAAAGCTTGCTAATAAAATACTGTTTAAACGCCTAAACACCCAAAATACCATAACAATAAGGGCTAATAAGCTAATGCCACCAAACAGGCTCATCTCGTATTTAGCTTGTTCAGCATTTTCAGCCGTATGAAATAGCACACCAGAGTAAGTAATGCTTAAATCAGGGTAGGTTTTATTAAGTATATTTATCTGTTTAATTATCGCGCCAGCTAAATCAATTGATTTATTAACCCCTAAATTTTCAGGCGCTAAGTTTGCCAAAATGACACGGTATTCAACGCCTTTTAAACGTCGAGTTAAACGACCTTGTTCAAGCGTAAACAATTGGCTTTGTTTTAAGTTATCTCCTATAAATGCCGCTAGGCTCAAACTTGTATCTTTGCTTAAGGTAGCACTTACAAATGGGTTGCCTAACTGATTTAATTGCTCAAGGTAATAATGTTCAAACGTTGTTTTTTTGCTTAATGTTTGCTTGTAAGTATCACTTAATAACGCATGTTTGAAAGGTGAGAATGTTTGCGCTAAATCGTTAACGGACGGAAAGTTAAATGTGCTTTTAATTGCATTATCGTCAAGCCATTTTTGGAAATCATCAAATGCTTTATTTTTATTATTTCCTGCAAACGAGAACATAATACGGTTAGCATTTTGCTGAAAAAAGACATCTTCAGCATGTGCAATTTGGGAGTGCGACTTTGGCAATAAGCTAAACATATCGGCGCTAAACGTTGGTTTAGACAGCCAAAAAGCTGCAGCAAAAAGTAAAATTAAACTGCTAAACCACCCTACAATAACGGTAATTCGTTTTGTCACTGCACTATTCCCTTAATTAACCACTGCTTTATTTAAAAACATAATTTTATTTGGAATAAGTAAACTCAATTTTTGTGTTATTTCCTGAGTGCTCATTTAGTGTAATACTACTCACTTGCTTAGCAGTTTCACATAAAATAAAATCACTAAATAATTGCTTTAGCATCGCTTCTTTTGGTATTAACTGTGTGCAACTGTCTTGCATTTTAGCAATGTCAAAACGTGTTTCCAGCGCACTCATATTTACGCTAAGTAAGTCACTCAGTAATCCTACAAATTGCTCGCTACCGGGTTGTGGTATTAACTCACCATTGGCATTTTGTGCAAGCACTTTGCCGTTTTCTATTATGAGCATACTCTCAACAGGCATTTTCACTTGCCAAATTAGCTTTTCGTCAATTAACGAAAAAACACCCGACGAAATAAAAGGCTTAGCAAATCCATTAAATTGCTTATATTGCTTAAACTCACCTTTAATAACTGCTGCATTTACTACAGAGCAAAACAGTAAAAAGCTAATGGCTATGCTCAATGTAAAACATTTTAAAAAATTCATTTAATCGCCTATAAAATAAAAATTTAATTCAAAACCGCTTTTAACTTATTAAATAAAATAGCGGGTGATTCAAATTGCATTTCTTTGGAGCTAACCTCAACCGCAACTTGCGTGGTTGAGGCTTTAGTAAGGCGCTTATTAGTTAGCGAGTCAGTGATTACGTAATCAATCCGTAGTCTATTCTCGTATTCTTTTAAATAAGCCGCTACTTTAATTTTTTGAGTAAATACTGCTGAGGCGACATACTTTATTTGCATATCAACAATAGGCCACGCGTAGCCCGATTCATGCATTTGTGGGTAATCATAATCAAATAAACGCAGTAACTCGCAGCGCGCTACTTCTAAGTAACGTGGGTAGTTACCATGCCATACAACATTCATTGGATCGCAGTCATGAAATGGAATTTCAATTTCTACAACATGCGTTAATAATGCACCTTTACTATTCATACAACGCCCAACGTTTAGTTTGAATATACCCTATTGTTTGCCTTAGCACGGCTTCCATTGGTCTATCCTCAGTGAGGTTTTCAAAGTAATCAGTTATATCGGTATACATGTTTTGCATATCTTGCGTTAAAGTCGAAAACTCAAGATCGCCTTGTTTTATACGCAATCTAACACCTTGAATACTGGCTAATAACGTACTTGCTAACACTTGTTCTGTTAGCTGTAAAATACGTAAACAATCGCGAGACGCAATAGTTCCCATACTCACTTTATCTTGATTATGACACTCCGTAGAGCGAGAAAAAACGCTGGCCGGCATGGTTAGTTTTAATGCCTCTGCTGTGTAAGCACTACAGCCAATTTGAACCGCTTTAAAACCATGATTAATATAACGGCGCTCTGGTGCACTATCAGACAAGTTTGAAGGAAGCCCATTGTTGTACTTAGTATCAACCAAAGAAGCGATTTGTCTGTCGGCTAAATCAGCAAGGTTTGCAACGGCTGTTTTCATGCTATCCATTGCCATTGCAATGTGGCCTCCGTAAA
The DNA here is from genome assembly GCF_011378845.1 of Pseudoalteromonas sp. Z9A4. NCBI lineage: Bacteria > Pseudomonadati > Pseudomonadota > Gammaproteobacteria > Alteromonadales > Pseudoalteromonadaceae > Pseudoalteromonas > Pseudoalteromonas sp. Z9A4. The sequence goes on along the minus strand of NZ_WTLA01000003.1, from coordinate 33,695 downwards.
AATGCCCGCCGTGTAATACATGCTCACCTTGGCCGTCAATTATTGGGTTATCGTTTGCTGAGTTAAGCTCGTTTTCTATCATGTGCCTAAAAAACGGAAGACTGTCTTGCAGCACACCAATAACATGGGGTGCACAACGGATTGAATACCTATCTTGAAGTCTGTCTGCATTACGAGGGTGATCGTGATGGTTTAAATCTTCTCTTATCCAACGTGCAATTTGTTGCTGCCCAGGATGTGGCTTAACTGAAAATAATATCTCATCAAAATGATGGCTATTTCCTTTAAGCGCTAAACTTGATAATGCAGTAATACGGCTCGCCAGTTTAGCTAAGTAATTAGCCCTATCAAACGCTAAACACGCTAATGCAGTCATTACCGCTGTGCCATTCATAACGGCAAGACCTTCTTTTGGCCTTAGTGTTAGAGGTTCTAAGCCAACTTCATTCATAACTTCAGCACTGTTACGTACTTGGTCTTTGTAAAACACATCACGCTCGCCTACCATCGCACCTGCAACGTAAGATAACGGTGTTAAATCGCCACTGGCACCTACTGACCCTTCTTGCGGGATCACTGGCACTATATCGTTATTTAAGTAATCTTTAAGTAGGTGCAGCATTTCCCAGCTAATACCAGAGTAGCCCTGTGAAAGTGATGTTAAGCGGGTCGCTAAAATTGCACGCCCTTGCACTTTATTAAATACATCCCCGAGTCCACAGCCGTGAAAGCGAGTTAAATGCAGAGGTAATTCATCAACTAAATCAAGGGGTACAGCCACCGTTACAGAATCACCGTAACCAGTAGTAACGCCGTAAATTACGCCATCTTCTTTTAAAAGTGTGTCTAAAAAACGCAAAGCGCTATTAATTTTAACGCTAAAAGTTTCACAGCTATTTAATTGCACTTGTGTTTCATTAAAGGCAACTCGAACAATATCTTCAATTGATAATCGCTGATTGCCAAAAAGCTGTATATTTTGTTCAGTCACACTTGTTCTCCATTGATTGATCGCGCACTACCTGCTGATCACTTTTCCAAAAATCGTAAAAATTAAACCACTGATAAGGATATAAAGCTGCGTAATAACTCAAACGCTGTGCATAGTCAGTAATAATAAGTGTTAGCGCCTGCTGTCGCTCTCGTCGAGGCATTTTTAATGATTGGCTGTAATGTTCAAATATCACTTGATACTTTTTGCTTTTTTTATCTTTTAAACAAAACAAAAAGTAAACAGGGCAATCAAGCAGCGCGGCTAATATAAAAGGCCCCTGTGAAAATGGGGCATTTTTGCCTAAAAATGGTACCTGTACCGACCGAGAAGCCGTTGTTGTGCTTGTTCTGTCGCCAACAATAACGATTATTTCTCCCTGCTCTACTTTTTCTTTTAGTAAAATAGCTAAGTCAGGCCCCATATCAGTCACTTGTATTAAATTAACCGACACATCTGGGTTAATCTTTTTAAGCATTTTATTAAATTCAACAGCGTGATGGGTAAACACCAGTACATTTATTTTTTTACTGCTGCGGTGCTGGCTAAGTGCCCTGCACACCTCTAAATTACCCAAGTGGGAACCTATAAAAATAGCCCCTTGATTTTGCTCATCTAGCTCAGCAAATAAATGCTCATTCGTGTATTTAATATCACGTTGAGTTATTCGCCCAAGCCAAGCATCAATTTTATCTAATGCGCTATCTGCAAAACTGCAAAAGTGCGTTAATTGCATTTTAAACGTAACAGGTTGTTTGCAGCCTTGGTAAACATTAACTTGCTCTAAAAACACTTTAGATGCTACACGCGCTACTTTTCCTGTTAAAAAAAGATAAAAAACCACAGGAAACAAAACAATCCACAGCCCTTTTCTACCCAGTAATTCATGAGCAAATAACAGTATTTGAATACCTAAGAAATTACCGCGCTCTTGCATTTTAGACCAGTGTTTAGCCGCCATAACGCCTCTTTAATTTATGCCAAATTAACACAGGAGAGCGAATCAACATTCCAAAAAACAAGCGGGTGTGTAACCACGAAATACGCACGTTATCGTGTAATGGCTGAAAATGAGAAAGCCCATTTTCGGGGTAAATTACTTGGCTAGGTAAAAATACAAAAGGCACATTGCGCCAATATAAACGCACTAAAATTTCGGGGTCAAAATCCATGCGTTTTCCAAGCGATACCTCATCAATTAGCTTTGTACTTTGCTCAAGCGGATACACTCTAAAGCCACACATTGAATCTACAATTGTAAAACTTAACGTTTCAATCCATACCCAAACATGCGTTAAATAACGTGCTAAATAACGGTGTTTAGGCACTGAATCGTCATATATTGGGCAACAGCTTATAAGCGCTTTAGGCTGAGCGTTTGAAAGCGCTATTAGTTTTTTAATATCAGATAAGTCATGCTGCCCATCTGCATCAATCTGTATCGCATGCGAAAAACCTAGCTTATGTGCCTGCTTTAAGCCTGTTTGTACCGCGCCGCCTTTGCCTTGATTATCGTCGTGGGCAACTACACTCAACTGCGCGTGTTTTGCATCAAGCTTACTGAACACATTTTTAGCTTCGGCGTTGCTTGCGTCATCAACCATAATAATAGGAAGATTAAATGACGATAATTGGCTCAGTACATCATCAATAACCGTAACGTGATTATAATTTGGGATAACAATACAAAAGTTATTCATTTATCAGGCTATCAAAAACAACACGGCCAGATGCATGCTGTCCTTTGTTTGAATTATACGAAAAGGTATATTTATTCTCTGCTTTTTGCTCAAGCAATAATTCGATTGTTATACCTGGGGTAATCACTACCTGAAATTTTAATACTTCAACATTTTTAACAGGTTGCTGAACATTATAATATTTACAAATTGCAGCCACAGCCCAGTCTAATTGCACAACACCTGCGAGTATTGGGCCATCCGTAAAATGTCCTTTGAAATAATCTAAATCATGAGGAACTAGTAAGCTTAATTTATACTTTTGCTCTGCTTTTTCACAAGACAGTAAATCAGGATGTGTTTTAGTCAACTTTTGCAAAAAGACTCTCCAATGCTTTTAAATTTAACTTTGCCTGTGAGTTGTATGGTAATTGCTCTACAAAACGCCACTTTTTAGGGATACAAATTCGCTCAAAGCGCACTAATGCATGCGCTTTTAATAAATTATTTGTAGCTAACTTACCGTCACCATTAAAAAACATCTGCCCTTTATGCGTAAGCACAACAATAGCGCCTACAATTAATCGCTCACCAGGCAAGGCGATTACTTTAGCTTCACTTACCCACTCACTAGTACACAAATGTTGTTCTAGCTCATCTAAACTTAATCGCTTTTCTTCTAATTTTATAATTCGGTCGAATCGGCCTAATAGTCTAAATTGACCATTTTTAAGTACTTCGCCTCTATCATCTAAAGGGTAATTTTTGTCGCGAACGAGCGGTGAGTTTAAAATTAAACGCTGATCATCCAAAGCCCGTACTTTAATACCCGAAAATGGCTGCCAAAGGCTAACCTTTTCAAGTGAAGTAACTTGTCGATATGCAATACCACCGGTTTCGGTACTACCAAAAACTTGTGTAACTGGTTTATTTAATTGCGTAAACAACGATACAGCATCTTCGTTTAATAGCGGTCCGCCTGATGAAAAAATCCATTGTAAATGAGACTTATCATCCACTAAAACATTATCAATACATAACCGTTTTAACTGCGCTGGGCTTGAAACAAACACTACTTTTTTAAATAACTTGAGCTTTGTAGCTATATGTTCTGGGTAATGCAATAGCTCTGTATTTACAACCTTTCCTGCACGTAATGGCCACAATAATCTAAACAATAAGCCGTATATATGCTGATGCGAAACACTCGCTATAAAAATAGTATTATCAATCAGTGCGTAGCTATTAATTAATGTACTTAATTCTTTATTTATTACCTGCCACGTTTTTACAATTGGCTTTGCTTTACCCGACGAGCCCGACGTGTAAAAAACAATTGTGCCTTCTTGAGGCCATTTAATTGTTTCAATAGATACAAAGTGAGGTTGATTGACTAAGGTTCCTATATCTAAAAAATCAGCCTCTAAATCGGCTACTAATTCAGACTCACCAATAAAAAAAGGTGTTTGTTTAAGCAAGGAGTTTAACGTTGCAGGTTGCCCATTAGGCGGCAAAATCACTGTGTTTCCGTGTAGTGCCAAAGCAAATAAGTACACGGCAAATTTGTAGGTGTCTGTGGTGTATAAAACAACCGATGATTTAGCATTTAACGTTGATAGCTTTGCTAAAACTTCGTTTATATCACTAACAAACTGACGCTCCGAAATATCATTATCAGTATGATTAAAACATGTTCTTATCGCATTACTTTGAAAAGCATTAAACACCGGCGTTCCTTTTTACTTTTTGTCTGACTAGCCACTCTATAGCAAACAATGTGCCCATAGCTAAGTAAGCAATAAAACCATTATAAAAAGCCCAGGTTTCTAGGCTACTAAAAATACTGGTGTACAGGGCAATACCACCGTTTAATACAAAAAAAACACACCACACTAGCGTTACTTTTTTTGTATAAATCACACCGTTTTCATCAAGTGAGGGCTCAGTAATGCGCGCAAGGGTTTCAATAATAGAAGGCCCTTTATACAAAGAATACGCAAACACAACTAACATAACTAAATTAATGATTACGGGATACAAACGCAGCCCTAAGTCGCTATCCATTACCTTGGAAATCAAAATAGTAATGGCAGCTAAAAATGTAGCGGGCTTTAACCACGGCATTTTATCAAACAAGGCTCTGCTTAACCAAAGTCTAAGCCCGAGTAAAAATAGCAGTAATACTGTAATAATCTGACTATTAAAACGCGTAAGACCTACGTACACAATAATAGGGTAGCAAGCCAAGCAAATCATAATTAACGTTGTTAAAACTGCTTTTAACATAGTATTAGTTAACTAACTTTTCTATTTCGGTGACTATGTCTTGCACTGTGCGCACAAGCTTAAAGGCATCAGGCTCAATTTTTTTACCTGTGATTTCTCTTAATTTCACAACTAAGTCAACTGCATCAATACTGTCTAAATCAAGATCTTGGTACAGGTTAGCCTCTAAGCTAATATCTTCTGGGTCTATTTCAAATTCGTTTTCTAAAATGCCGTGTAATACATCATAAATTTCAGCAGCGGTTTTCATCTTTCTTCCTACTTTTATATATTAAGAACGTGCTTGTTCAATAAATTTTGCTAAAGAATTAACTGAGGCAAAGTGCGCTTTAGTTTGATCAGAGTTTGCATCTATTTTCACATCAAATTGCTTCTTTATCGCAAGGCCAAGCTCTAATGCATCTATGCTGTCTAGCCCTAGGCCATCTACAAATAAAACGTCATCATCTTGTATGTCAGCAGTGGTCATGTCTTCAAGGTCAAGGCTTGAGATAATCAGTTGTTTTATTTGTTCTTTTAATTCGCTCATATATTTTTTAGCTCTTGTGTAAAATAATGTTGTAAATCTTTAGTCAATTGGCGTGATTGCATCGCAGGCATATCGCTGTCGTACGTTGCACAATTAAACTGCTGGCTCGCAAGCCCCATTGTAAAATGCGCCTGATATGGCGCGACCTTATACCAAGGTGTGCCTTTGGTTAAAGTGTTTGGCTTCATTTTAATTAAAAAAGTAGTAATGGGCGCATGACATCTAATTGCAATATTTGCAGCGCCTCGTTTAAACTTTAATGTTTTGTGAGGCTCTGTCCGTGTCCCTTCAGGAAATACAATTAAGTTATTACCCTTTTGCAAACTGCGCTCGCATTCTCGTAATAGCTCCTGCGGATCGTCATTACTTATATAGCCGGTGCTTTTAATAACGCCGCGCATAAAAGGATTTTTAAATAAATGCGCCTTTACTACGCAATCTGCATTTTTTACTACCGAAATTAAAACAACAACATCAATTAAAGAAGGATGGTTTGCTAATATCAGTTGCCCTTTTAAGCCTTCAATTTTTGCTTTATCGTTGACATGAAATCGAATAACGCCCGTTACATGCATTAAAATAACAAACCATTTGAAGCTGTAATGTACTGTTTTTCGAGCCTTAATCTTTTGTTTAACTGAGTCACTTTGAAATAGGCGCTGAGCAGGAAAAACAATAAAGGCTAATACTAAACCACCAACCCCAAAAACTGAAAAGCAAAATGCAGTAGCAATAATCCGCCAAATCAACCCACATAACCTTTGTACATTTTTAAGCATGGTATGTAAGCTGCCAATCGTGCTCAAGCGTGTTATGAACAAGTAATATATTGCTTCGCTCATACAAAGCTTTAGCGCATTGAATACTCATTGGTAAGTCGCTTTTTTCCATGCCCGTATTAAATACTTTGTTTAAACTAAAATGGGGTTCGACTTTTTGCGGCGCTCTTATTATTAAACCAATAGAGTGTGCTATTTGCTGTTCATCGGCGTACTGAGCGTAAATATCGGGGAGAGTCTCGTCGGTATGAACTATTAACATGTGTTGCTGATCGTTATCAGCAAGTCTTACAAAGCCATCTACGAGTGCATAAATAAAGCTTTCGGCTCCTGCAGCTATAGCATTTGTAGCACTTGTATTACCCTGTATTATCCCAAAAAGTCCCGATGCGGCATTATGCACACTTAACCCAAAACCAGTGGGCGACAGTGGCTGATCATTTACTACATCAATAAGTAGGTTAGACGTTTTGTGAAAATCACCGTGGCGAGAAGAAAAAACACTCGGTAAATTAACATAGTTACCTTGAGTGCTTACTTGATGAGCACTAAAGAGTGCCATTTTAATAAAGGAAGTCATTCGGCGTCGCTGCATAGCAGGCACCCAACTAAGATTTAATACAGAGGAATCAAACCAATTACTCTCTTTTATTTGTCGCTGTTCGGGCTTTATCCATATAGCGAGTTCTTCAACAACAAATTTCACAGCTCTGCATATTTTATAAGATATAAGGGAGGGAATTTTACCGATTTTAGCAATAGAAGTAAATAATCATTAACAAAAAGCACTGAACTAACACTTTGTTCAGTGCTTGCTCATATTGCTAGGAAAGGAGGGCTATATCGTCCTGCTTTATACACTTAGCTGTGCCGCCAACAACATCGTTGTTATTCAACTCATTAATTAATACTTCGCCTTGGGCTTGCTGCTCATCACTAAGCGGTAAATACGGTAATCTAAATACTGGGTTTACTGCGCCAGTCATCATCAATGCGGTATTAATAGCAATCGGGTTTGGTTCACAGAACAACCAGTTCATCAATGGTTGTAACGACGCATTTAGCTCGTTACTTGGCGTATCCATTAACTGACGGAATAACCCAGGTATTAAGTTAGAAGTAACCGAGATAACTCCGTGCGCTTTATGTGTGTGGCGCGCATCATGACTTTCGTCATCGTTACCCGACCAACATGCAATACCTTGTTGCTCATAATGGGCAATACGTTCATTACCGCCACACTCTTTTACGCCAATAAAATATTCATGCTTAGCGAGTGGCTCAATAATATCAGGTGTTAGGTCTTGACCTGTTCGCCCTGCTACGTTGTAAATAAAGGCAGGTCCAATATCAAGTACGCGTTTAAAGTGCTCTTTAACGCCTGCAATAGACGTACGTCCGTAATATGGATTAATTTGCAGTGCTGCATCCATACCACTGGCAAAGCCATATTTAGTTGCTTTAATCGCTTCACGGGTGTTGTTACTACCGGTATTACCGACAATAACCAGTTTGTCACCATACTTGTTTGCACTGTGCGCTATAAGCATTAAATGCTCTTCCCAGTTCATTAACTGGCCTTCGCCTGTTGTGCCACCAACTACAATGCCGTCAACGCCTGCTGCAATTTGTATTTCTACGAGTTCATCGTACTTTGCTAGGTCTATTTCACCGTTTGCTAAGTATGGCGTTTTAATAGCTGTAATAAGACTTGCTTGTTTAATTTGGTCTAGGGTGCGCATAAAAAATCATTATTTATAAAACTTGCGCTATTTGTAACATAATTGCCGGTACTTTTGGAGGTGTAAACCCACATTTAATTATAAAATCTCTTGTGTTATTAAGTTTGGTAATACAAAATGAATAACTGTATATATAAACAGTATTTTATTTTAACTATACCAGAGGCTTTATGCGTTTATCTGATTACTTAGCAACTCATTTTTATAACACCGATGAACTGTGCCAAGCATTAAATATAGATGCAGATACACTTTTAGCTTGGCAAGAGCGAAGTGTTTTCCCAAAACCAAGTTACTGTATTAAAAGTCAACTTAGCTGCAGCTCATATTCAGGTTTGTATGAATGCGAAGAGTATGACGACTATTACCCGCGCGGCTGTGTTAATTGGGGGCAAGGTCTTTTAAAACAAAAAATAGAATCATCAAGCCATGCTTTTAATTATTTTGCGCAGCAATATACTGTAAGCCTAACTAAACTCGCTCAGCAAGGATTTACGTTTAGCGAAGAGCTATTTGGCTGCGAAATAGACGAGCACTTGCAGCAAGTTTGGCAACAGTTTTTATGTAGTAAGTACGGCGTACTTACTCAAAATGGATTAATAGACGAAATAGTCTCGGTAGATATTGGCAGGCTATTAGTTGACGACATTACAGAACTACGCAGTAAAGCGAGCTTAAACCAAGACGAAAGAACGCTACTGCACCCAGCCATGAAGCTTTTAAACAAAGCATTAGGGCATGGCGCCGATCATGAAAAACAACACACATTACGCACCCGCTATATAGATGCACTTATTTTAAAATACGATTTATCTATTAAATAGTTTTGCATTAGTTTAATTATTTTAGGATTATTTGACGAAAAACAAGATCTGTTAACTTAATTGTTACGAAAAATGTAATTTAAAGGCACTGACTCAATGACAATCAAAACAAAAATAAGTGTAATTTCTGCTGTAATCACTATCCTATCTTTTAATACGCTAGCTAAAGCTAAACACGAAATAGCAAATGACGACATAATAAAAATGCAGCGTGCTGCACTTGCTAAAAACACCGCTAATAAAGGCTTTGGCCCACAATCTCCGCGCAATATTGATAATTATAAAGGCGAAAACACGGCAGTTTTTTCTCATGCCCCAACTTCATCAAGCATGAACTTATGTAATATACACTTTCATAAAAATGCTGAACATGCCGGTGGCGAGTTTAGTAAATATGCCGGAAATGGTAATGGAAAAGGTTTTAAAAGTGGCTACTTATATTCAGGCTCTTTAACTAAAAGTGAAAGTAAACCAGCAAAAATTGAAATTTGTCCAAGCGATCACGGCGCGCTTTTAGTTGGCGATACCATTGAGGTTCATAATGTTCATACGTCAGCAATTGTAAAACCAGGCCCAACCTTGGGTAGCTGTTTAAGTGATTCAATTAAAAATCCTCAACTACGTGTTGAAGCTCAAGTATATGTATTAGTAAACGATGCTAACGCACTTGATTTTGCTGAAATAAGCGCCGTGTCATCTGTAAATGGTTACTATCAAGCGATTGCTACACCTACAAATACGGGTAAACCTGTTGTTTATAGCGGTTCAACTACTGGTCCTAGTTACAACGAGGCAGGCTCTCCTTTTCAAGTAACATGGTCAGTTAAACCAAAAGTAGCAAAGGTTGATATAAACAGTGTTGGCAAATGGTGTGAAAGTAACACCTTTAATGAAGATCATGCTCACGGCGTACGAAATCTCGTAATAAATCCTGCATTACTCTCTAAAATCAATAATTAAAATTTAGCCAAATAAAAAACAACCCGCTAATTAGTGGGTTGTTTTATTATGACCGTTAAAATGAGTATTACGCTTAATGGGATAAAAATGTCACATTAAATGTATTTAAATCTTCATATGTAATACATGTTTGCTCATTGGTATTAAGCTCAACAACACCACAATAAGAGCCTGTTATAAACACTTGCCCTGCTTTTAAGTTAATTCCCTTTGCTGATAAGTAATTAACCGCCCAATAAAGTGGAAGCTGCGCAAGTTCTGCAGGATGCACACCCGCCAGGTTTAATTCCAGCTCAGTTTGCTTAACGTTAATATTTACAGTACTTGCGTTATACGCTTTGGCTTTATCTATTTGTGGGCCTAAATACACACCTTGATTAGATAAACCATCAGCCAGTTTTTCAATGTGAGTGCTTGGAGTGTCTTCATCAAACCTTTTTTGAATAAGCTCAAGTGCCAAGTGGGCGCTGGCAAATGCAGTATCTACGTCTTCATTTTTATAGATTTTATTACTTGGTAAATCGCTTTGTAAAATAAATGCAATTTCTGGTTCTATCAGCGCTTTGTTATTTGTTGTATACAGTGGGCAATTTTCAGCTTGTTTTATAGGTGCATGTAAAAGAGGCGCTAATATAATTGAGCCATCATCTAAAGGCAGCATACACTTCCAGCCATATACAGTTTGATCATTTAAATAAATCATCAACTTTTGTACTTCTATCGCATCGTCAGTCGAGTCTAGTACTAACTCTTTAGGAAAGTTTGAACGTGCTGGGTTTTCTTCTCTTTGTGCTAATAAGTGAGTAGCGATTAGTTTTAGCTGTATTGAGTTGTTCACATAAATCTCTTTAAAATACGTTACTGGTTAAGCAGTAAATAGGAAGGATTACATTATTAATGTATTAGTTTAGGCATTGGAACATCATGTTAAATGCCAATAATTAAAATTATATTAAAACAAAGCGCGGTAATTATTTAAGTATCAATAGATTTAAGCGATCGTAAAAATAGCCCTAAGCCGCCAAACGCTAAAATTATAATAACAATCAAATCAAACGACGTCATAGTTCGCATACTAAATCGCACACTCGATATAACGCCAAATATTAGTGCAGTTAACGAGCCTAGAGATAGCACCCAGCCTAAAATATTTTTAGAATTATAAAAAATTAGACCCACACCAAAAATAAACGGGATCATAACCATGCCGCCTGTAACGCCAAAGCCACCTAAAGCATTAACACTATAAATGCGAGAACTTAGTCCAAAATTAGAGGTTACCGAAATTGCGTTTAGCAGCATATAAAAGCCACCGCACATCATAATCAAACCAATAAAAAAATGCCCAATACCACCAGAGCTTCCACCCGCACCTTTCATTATTAAGTATTCCTTTTATATTTTTAACTTAATCGTTTTAAATGGTAATTGCTCAACTATTAACATTGACCGCGGTCTACAAATCAATCAGTGCACACGCGAAAACACTTATCGCGTAATTACATGCCAAATAACATAAAACCAAGATAAAAAACCATGCAAAATTGCCCATAACACAGACTCGTTAGCACTCCATGAAATAGCAATTGCTAGGGCTGTACCAAAAGAGACTCCATATTTTACTATTTCATTTCTTGAGTTTCTCATTAATTATATTCCTAACCTTTAACTTGTTAGCTGCTTGATTTTCTTACTAAAACTGAAAGCTCTTTACCATCAATATTGATACTTGCTTCTTTGCCTAGTACAACAACTAAAGAGGGAGCCATATGTTTTCCACCTAGCTTCAGGTCAGTTGCTAAACTAACAGTAGAACCATCAATTGGCGTTACTGTAAGAGCAAAACTATACAAATTATCAACTGAAACTGACGCCTCTTCGTTTGAATTTACAACTAAAGTAGGTGAGCCAATTAGGCTTTTATTATCATAAAACTTGGCCTTCACTACAAAACTATCATTAGCTTGTGCAAATGAGGCAAAGCCTAACAACGCTACTATTGCGATTAATTTTTTCATTATTATTTCCATATAAATTATACAGCTTAAAGCTATTAAGGCTTTATTGACTGTGATTTTTTTAGCTAGTAATTTACTAGTGATTGATGTTACATCATTCACTATACTCTCCATGCGCCAAGGCACGTAACAGTGCCTATTAGTGTTTCTATATTTACACCAGAGAACTTTAATGTAAACAACAAATTAAATAGGCTATTTATTAGAGTGGATTGTGATACCAAAACGACTTTTAATAGTGTTATAAACCTCTTTTGATTTCGATGCACTACGCATTAACAAAAAAGAGTCCTAATAGGTTTCATTGGTATATTGGGAAAGTAGAGTATTTAGGCAGGTTAGAGTGTAAGAATAAAAGGTGATGTAAGTTAACAACACCTATTTGAGTATTTACTTAGTTATGTAGTTTAGCTAAGTGGTATAAAACCGCTTAACCAATTGATTTATATACGTCAATACTACTATTGGTTAAAAGCCCAGTAACTTGCGTACCAAACGCTTTAAAGTGTGGCTCGTTTTTATGCGCTTCAAAGTGTTCGTCAGACGCCCACTGTTCACTAACTACATAGTCTGTATGTTCATCATCACTTTTTACCGATAATTCATAACGTAAGCACCCTACTTCTTGGCGCGATGACTTTTGTAAGTTTTCAAGTGCTGTAAGCATTACATCTGCATCAATATTTTTGCACGACAGTGCAGCTATAACCGTTAACATGTGTATTCCTTTTTAAAAGTTAAGGTGTAGATAATCTACACCTTAAAATATTTGGTTAAACTTTGCGTTTGAGGTAAGTTTACTGATCCCACTGCGGCGCAAATTCTGGTGTTGCTTGGCGGTCGCCGCAATCAAGACCATCAATGCGGGCTATGTCTTCATCATCTAATTTAACGTGGTCGTTAAAGTTATCTTCTAAGTTTTTACGCTTAGTTGATGATGGAATTGTCGTCATACCGCTGGCGTTAACCCATGCTAAAACAACTTGTGCTGGACTTGCATCGTGCTTTTTAGCAATGTCGATAATGGTTTGATCTTTAAGTACTTTGCCTACTACAAATGGCATGTATGCTGTTACATGAATGTCGTGCTGAGCACAAAATGCGCGTAATTTAGTATTAGTTAAATATGGGTGCACCTCAACCTGATTGGTAAATATTTCACGCGAGTCGAGTGTTTGCATTGCTTCATTTAAGTTTGCAATGGTGAAGTTTGATACACCAATGTGCTTAGTTAAACCAAGCTGCTTCGCTTTTAGTAATTCAGTGAGGTATTCACTCATTGGCTCGTCGCTAGCAGGCGATGGCCAATGAATTAGCAGTAAGTCGACCGAATCAACTTGTAGCTTTTCAAGTGACTTTTTAACGCTTGGGATAAAGTCGCTTTTATTTAATTTGTTATTCCACACTTTGGTAGTTAAGAATATTTCACTGCGCGGAATATTACTATCTTTTATAGCTTGACCTACTTGCTCTTCGTTGCCATAAATTTGTGCAGTATCAATATGGCGAAACCCAACTTCGAGCGCCATTTTTACTGAGTTATAGGCCGTGTCGCCCTCTAAGCGGAATGTTCCCATACCGAGTTCTGGCATTTCTATTACACGTTTTGTCATGGTTTATCCTTATAAAATAATCGGTTTGAAATACAAACTTCACTAGGGCGTGTTGTCCTTTGTGGATTGAAATTTGTTCAATCTAGGGGCGATTTAATCGCGGCGCGAGGTTTGTAACCTAGTGGGCTAAGTAAAAACCGAGCAACAAAGAGTTAATCGCTCCTAGAAAGAACCCAACGGGCAGTGTATGTTTGGTTTTTATGCTGCGTTATCGCCTATTTATGGGGAACAACCACACTACATAGGCTCTGCCTTGCCTAAAAACCAAACTTACTACTGCAAATTCAACAACCAAAGATCAACACGCCCTATAGTTTTACGAAATACACCTTTTACTTCTTATTACGACTGTCACTTAAAAATTAATGACCTCATAACAGGTATGAGGTCATTAATTTTAGTTTCAACCTTAACAGATAAGAATTTATGCTTGCTGAATTTCACGTTTATCAAGCATACCGCTGTAGCGTGTAACACCGAGTGCTAAAACAGAGATAACAGCGCCTATCCATGCTGTATCTTGCAGAGTCATGTTCTCTACTACACTACCGCCAATAATTGAGCCAAGTGCAATACCAATATTAAATGCGGCTATGTTTAAACCTGATGCAACATCTACTGCATTTGGCGTGTGCTTTTGCGCTTGCTTTACTACATAAAGTTGCAAGCCTGGTACATTACCAAACGCAAATGCGCCCCATACTAAAATAGTTAGTACAGCAGCAATTTTTGATTCCATCGTAAAGGTAAATATCAGTAAAATAATACTCAAAGCGCTGAATATAATACTCAGTGCGCTAATTGGGCCGCGTTTGTCAGCTAACTTTCCACCCCAAATATTACCTATTGCTACCGATACACCGTAAACAAGCATTATTAAAGCAATAGCCGAAGGCGCAAAACCTGTTTGCTGCTCTAAAATAGGTGCTAAATAAGTAAACGCTGTAAACGTGCCGCCGTAGCCTAATATAGTCATTAAATATACGAGTAATAAACGTGGTTTTACAATTACTTGTAGTTGCTCTTTAAACGTTGCTGGTATTGATTTTTTTAAGTTTTTTGGTACTAAAATAGAGCTGCCAATTAATGCAATTAAACCTAATACCGATACAACTAAAAACGTTGCACGCCAACCAAAGTGTTGTCCAATCCACGTACCTAATGGCACACCAGTTACTAGTGCTACAGTAAGCCCGGTAAACATAATGGCAATTGCACTGGCTTCTTTATCTTTGCTTACTAAGCTAGTAGCAATCATCGATCCGATTGAAAAAAACACACCATGGGCAAGCCCCGTTAAAATACGCGCAAGTATTAATGTTTCGTAGCTTGGCGCTTGCCAAGCGAGTAAGTTGCCCAGTACAAACAAGCCCATTAAGCTTATTAATACCACTTTACGATTCCAACGACCCGTTAAAGCTGTTAGCACCGGCGCACCAATAGCAACGCCAACCGCATATAAACTTACAAGCAAACCCGCTGAAGGTAGGCTTACGCCTAAGTCGTTTGCAATGGTAGGAACTAATCCCACTATTACAAACTCAGTTGTTCCTATTGCAAATGCGCTTAAGGTAAGCGCCCACAAAGCCAATGGCATAGTTATATCCTCATTAATATATGAAGAATGTAGTTTGGCTAAAATATCGTTTGCAAAAAATAGCATTAGTGACAAAATACTTTTGTTAATAATGCAAAAATGGTGTTGATATACTTATGGCTGTTCATTCAAAAACTGAAGATTTAGAAACGTTTATAACGGTGGTAGATTGCGGAAGCTTTTCGGGGGCGGCTAATTTGCTCGATCAACAGGTGGCTAAAGTGTCGCGAGCTGTATCACGCCTTGAAAATACACTGCAATGTACTTTGCTAAACAGAACAACACGCCGATTAGAGCTTACCGAAGAAGGCCATACTTTTATAAAATTTGCGCGCGAAGGGTTAAATACGCTTTATACCGGTGAAGAAGCCATAAAGCTTTTAAAACAAGCGCCAAGTGGCAAGCTGCGAATAGATGCTGCAAGCCCTTTTGTATTGCACCAACTTACGCCTTTAATTGGCGAATTTGCCAAGCAATACCCCCACATAACGCTTGATATAACCTCACACGACAGCATTATTGATTTACTTGAACATAAAACCGATTTAGCCATACGCATTGGTGATTTAAAAGACTCAAATCTACATGCTCGTAAACTTGGCAGCAGCCAGTTACGTATTGTAGCCAGCCCAGAATATATAAAAAACAACGCAACAATTACGCAAATAGATGACTTACAAAATCACAAGTTAATTGGTTTTAGCGACTCCCCTAAATTAAACACTTGGCCGTTAGTAAAGCCCGCTTTATTTACGTTTTCGCTTAGCGCAAGCAGCGGCGAAACAGTGCGCCAACTATGTATTGCAAACCAAGGCGTTGCGCTACTTTCTCACTTTATGATTGGCAATGACCTAAAAACAGGTAAATTAGTTGAAGTGTTACCCAGTGCAGTTAGCTCACCTAATAACCGAGAAATTATACAAGCCGTGTATTATAAAAATAGTGCGGTATCGTCTCGCATTACAGCGTTTTTAGATTTTATAAAGCCCAGGCTTAGCTTATAAATTTTGGGCATTGATGTGCTTATCAAATATTTCACATTATTTTTTGACGCTTTTTAATAATCAAAAAGTATAAATAATAAAAGTCGTAATTAAAGGTATTAATTAAAATGGATTCTTTAACGCAGGTAGCATTAGGTAGTGCTGTAGGTTATGCGGTATTAGGTAATAAAATAGGTCGAAAAGCCGTTTTGTGGGGTGCCATTTTAGGCACACTCCCTGATTTAGATGTATTTTTGCCATATGGTGGCTCTGTAGAAGCATTTACTTACCACCGTAGCTTTAGCCATTCGTTATTAATACATTTATTAATTAGCCCGCTCATTGTATGGCTAATTTTAAAAATACACGCGGGAATGCAAATTTATAAAGTGCGCTGGTTTTGGCTAGTATTTTTAAGTTTATCTACACATGCCCTATTAGACAGCCTAACGGTATACGGTACACAACTACTCTGGCCTTTTACTGAGTACCCCTTTGCGGTTTCTAGTGTGTTTATTATTGACCCCGCTTACACGCTTCCTTTATTAATTGGCGTAATATGTACGCTAATACCCAAAATAAAAGCAGCAACGGCTTATCGTATAAATGCAGCGGCTTTAGTTTTAAGTAGTCTATATTTATTTTGCGCTTTAATTTTAAAAGTAAATATTGATGACAAAGTAAAAACGGCTCTCAACAACAGACAAATACCAGTCAATGCGTATGTTAGTACGCCTGCTCCGCTAACCACTTTGCTGTGGCGTATTGTTGTGATGTCTGACGGACAATACTACGAAGGTTATGCATCAGTATTTGACGCACCCAGCGATGTTACATTAACGGCTTATCAAACAACGCCTTCACTGTTAAATAATATTAGCGATGAATGGGCTATAAAACGCTTGCAGTGGTTTACTAAAGGGTTTTATTCGGTGCGCCAACAGCAAAGCAATATTGTACTTTCTGATTTACGTATGGGCATGGAGTGCAACTATGTGTTTAATTTTGTAGTGGGTCAAAAAAATGATTCAGAAGTGAGCATTGGTAACTTTGAAAAAATAAGTCAAAGACCAAACTTAAACAATCTTCATAAAATATGGAACAGGATTTGGCAACCAAATGTGTCTTTAGCATCACCCGCGGCAAAAAATGACTGCAATAGCGAATAGCGGCATATTATAAAATTCGTACTAGCATGAGGAAGTTAAGTGAAGTTCAAGCAGCAATTAAACTAAATAGCTCACTAAAGTGATTGCTGCTTTTTTTGCTGATACATTGCAACATCAGCATCTTGAATCATATCTTCAACCGATTTACCTGTATCGTGTTTAAAGTGTGTTACTCCTACACTGTAATCAATTTTGTATGGCTTGTTTAAGGTATTATTAGCATGCTCTACTGCATCCGCAAACCTTTGTAAAACAAACTCTGCTTTTGTCTCGTCTGAGTCGCTTAACATCGCAACAAATTCATCTCCGCCAAGTCGACCTATTACTTCACAATCACGAAATGAACTAAGCATAATTTGTGCAAATTTATTTAATACAAAATCGCCTTCGTGGTGTCCATAAATATCATTAATTTGTTTAAACTTATTGAGATCAAACAAAATAAACGACATTGATACTTTATTTCGCCTACATACATTTAGCGTATGTTCAGCAAGGTTTAAAAAACCACGTCGATTAGAGATTCTTGTTAACTCGTCAATTGTGGCTAGTTGAATTGATTGAATTTCTCGCTCGACTAACGTGCCTAAATCTCTTAGTAATTGTTTTTCTTCATCATCGAGTTATCTAGGTTTATTATCGGCAAGGCACAAAGTGCCTATAGTGACTTCTTCCCTTAATTTTAAAGGAAAGCCTGCATAAAAGCGTACTTTAGGATCGCCTGTAACAAAGGGGTTATCAAAAAACCTTTTGTCTTGGGCTGTATCTGGGATTATTAATAACTCGTCTTGATTTATGGTGTGGCCACAAAATGAGGTTTCGCGAGGAAGCTCAGGCGCATCAAGCCCCTGCCTTGATTTAAACCACTGGCGGTCTTCGTCAATCAAAGTAACCAATGAAATAGAAACATTAAACATACGCTTGGCAATACGAGTAACACGATCAAAGCGCTCTTCATGAGACGTATCTAGAATTTTTAATGCTCTAAGCGCGTGTAATCGCTCGGCTTCGTTACTTGGGATCTCAGATTTAATCATTAAAGCTCTGTTTATTTTAAATGTTTTATAAATTATGAGATGGGAGCGAATATTTTCGAGTATATAACCCGATAAACTTATCTAAACTATAAACAGTCTGCCTATTAAAACTAGAACATTACCTTAAAATAGCAATAAATACTTATGAATGTCAGTAAGTCGTACCTAAATAAAGATAAGATTAAATCCGCAAAAAATTATGATGAAAACAGGTGGGATCAGTGGTTGGTTTGACGTAGCTACTCTTTAATACAAAAAGTAGTAGTGGCTATTTAGTTTTATTTAAATAACCACTGGATTTGGCATACATACAAAAATAAACACTTTAATTTTGGTGCTCATATTGTCCACGGTAAACTTCAAATACTTTTAAAACAGTATGTTGCTCTTTGGTTAGGTTATCAAACCAATCATCAAACAGCTCATCATCTTCTTGCTCGCTTAGTGCCATATACCTTGCAAGTAACTCTACAATATCGTTATGGTTGCAGGTTAAAGGATTTACTTGTTGCGCCAAGGTACTGTGGTCGCGCTCTCTTAGGGTTTCCATCACCCCTTGATCAATTTGTTCTTGTTGTTGTGTTGCGTCACTCATACATAACCTCTGTAATAACTTTATAACCGTATTTGTTAACGTTTTAACTCTTAAATATAGTTATAACAGCCTAAACGCCAATAGCCAGCATTTTTGATTCAAGTGCTTATTTTTTGATTTATTTGCGCAAATAGCCAGCAATTACGGCCTTTTTGAGGAACATTTAAATAATTTGCAATGGGAGAATAAATACGGTAAATTAAAATGATATATTATCACATATCATTTATTGAGGCGTATTATGAAACCAAATATTCATCCTGATTACCACGTGGTTGCTTTTCACGATACCGCTGCCGATTCTTACTTTATTATTGGCTCAACCATAAAAACGAGCCGCACAGTAGAAATAGACGGTAATACATATCCATAC
The DNA here is from genome assembly GCF_011378845.1 of Pseudoalteromonas sp. Z9A4. Lineage (NCBI taxonomy): Bacteria > Pseudomonadati > Pseudomonadota > Gammaproteobacteria > Alteromonadales > Pseudoalteromonadaceae > Pseudoalteromonas > Pseudoalteromonas sp. Z9A4. The sequence continues at coordinate 14,520 of NZ_WTLA01000003.1, read as the reverse complement.
GTACCTATTGATGTATCAAGTGACTCGCACCCATTTTATACAGGCAAGCAAAAAACAGCCGCTACAGATGGCCGCGTTGCACAGTTTAATCGTCGTTTTAAAAGTTTATCGACTGTTAAAAAGGAAAAGGTATGAAAGTATTAAGCTCTCTTAAAAGTGCAAAGCAACGTCCGGGGTGTCAAATTGTAAAACGCAAAGGCCGCGTATTTGTAATTTGTAAAAACAACCCACGCTTTAAAGCAGTACAAGGAATGAAAAAGAAATAAGTTAAACGGGGATGCTCAACATATAATTAGGTAGCTTGCTTAAGCTACCTAATTTAGGGGGACTATTTTACCACTACTGAAAACTCTGGTACTGCCTGAATTACTTTTTTTACCGTACAGGTATTAACGGCTGCAATAAGCGCCTTTTTATATTTATCAGGGAAGCCTTCTGGTAAGTTAATCTCAATTGAAAATAGCTTTTTACCGTTGTCATCTACATTTTCGTTATTTTGAGTAAGCGTCATACCTTGCGTTGAAATATCACGCTGCTCACAAAACTTACGCGCATAAAAACCTGCACATAAAACCATACTTACTAAAAAATAATCAAACGGTTCTGGATACTCTGCATTGCCACCAGCGTTTACGCTTTGATCACTTATTACTTCTAGGTCGCCAAATTTAGCGCTTTGCTTTTGGCCTTCTAACATTGAAACTGAAATTTCCATTGTGTTTCCTTATATTTATTGCTGCAGATACCTTTAACGCAATTAGCTTAAAAGTAGCGACTAAAGATACATATAGTTTAGGTTTATGAACCGAACAGTAATTCAAAGAACCCTGGAGGCTCGTGTAACTCATGATATTTTTTACGTAAATTATCTATATTTTTTAACGGTACTTTTGCCGCACTTAGCCCTTGCTCGTTCGCTGCTTTTTTTGCTAGTTCAGCTTGGGCAATCACTTTATCAAGGCCTTGTAATGATTGTTCAGCTTTTTTGTAAAACTTAGCCGTTTTACTTACTTTTACAAGCTTAATAAATTCATCGATTGCGATATTAAATTCGTCAATCTGTGTAGCCTGCACTGCTTGTTTATATGCAAGCCCGGTGTTTTTCATATTTATTTCAAGATCGACAGGCTGCTGGGCTAAAGCCAACGAGCTAAATAGTAACGTAATAGCTAAATAAAAATACTTCATGAAAAACCTTATAAATAAAAGAGGGCTAATTATATCAATTATAGTGATGAAAGTAACTCTACAGAAATAATATGCTATTAATTGGTGTAAAGGGGCTTTACAGTAAACAACCACAGAATTTAGGCAATAAAAAAGTCTGCATTTGCAGACTTTTTAAAGAGTTAGCATTTATTTAATATTACTCAGCCACACACTTTGATACGGCTCAAGCTCTATTGTTAATTGGCTTTCTTCAATTGTTTTATCGGCAACTAAATCAAACCACTTTTGAGTATTAATCAAATTTAGGTCAGCCAATGTGAGTGTTTGCGGTTTATCACTAATGTTATAAACACAAAATATGCTTTGGCGTCTGTCAATGCTTTGCCTCCAAAAGCCAAATAACCCACCTGCTAAATGCAGCGTAAACTGTGTAGCGTTAGGGTGAAAGGCACTCTGCTTTTTGCGTACTGCCAATAAGCTTTTTATGCCGTTAAACACTTTATGATGATGACTGTACTTTTCACCAATTGCCGCGAGTAGTTTTGATTCTTGCCAACGATGGCGGTTAATAGCACGGTTATGCTGAGAGTTTTCAAAGCGTTCGTAATCGTTAGTTGTACCCAATAAACTATGAATATAAAGCCCTGGGATACCTTCAAGCGCAAACATAATTGCGTGAGCACACATAAACCGCTCAAGGCCAAACTTATCGGGGCCATTGTGCGTCCCTTGTAGTGCATCAAATAAAGCAATATTTAGCTCGTACGGTGTATGTGTGCCATCGTTACTTGTACGCATAGATACACGACCACCAAACTGCATGGTTGTACTTACTAGTGATGCCACTTCGCTAGTTTGTAGTAAACCTTCAATTGGTCTGAGCCCTATTCCATCGTGCGAGGCTATAAAGTTAAAGTATGCAGTACCATTTTGCGCAGGCGGCATACTCATCATCCAATGTTTAATTGCTGTGCTATCGCCGCTAAGTAATGTGTGTAGCAACAATGGCGGCAATGCAAAGTTATAAATACTGTGCGCTTCGTTAGCGTTACCAAAGTACGATAGGTTTTCTTGGTTTGGAATATTGGTTTCGGTAATAATAACTACGCTGGGCTCTGTGTGCTCAATAAGTGTTCGCATTAGCCTTACGGCTTCATGTGTTTGCGGTAAGTTAATGCAGCTTGTATTAAGCTGTTTCCACAAAAATGCAACCGCATCGAGTCTAAATAAACGCACGCCATTGTCTAAATAATGCCTAATTATTCCCACAAACTCTTTAAGTACATCAGGATTGCCAAAGTCAAAATCAACCTGATCGTGACTAAACGTACACCACACGTGCTTTTCGCCGCTTGGCGTTGTTACAGTATTTAATAACGATGACGTACGCGGGCGTACAACTTGGCTTAAATCATCCGTTAAGCTGGCCGTTTTAAAGTAGTCTTTACCCGGGTGTAAATCGTTTAAAAAGTTCTCAAACCATACGCTTCTGCTTGAGCAATGGTTAATAACTAAATCTGCCATTAGCTTTACATCTTTAGCGATATTTTGAATATCTCCCCAATCACCTAACGACTCATTCACTTGCACGTAGTTCATTACGGCAAAGCCTTCGTCTGAGCTATACGGGTAAAATGGCAATATATGCAGGGCATTTAACTGCATATCACATTGCTCTTTTATAAACCGGTGTAGTGTTTTAAGCGGTGCCTCCATTGGGCTCGATACAGCAAATTCACTATCATCATGTTTAATAATAGAGTCGCCATAAGCAATCAATACTATATCTTGTTCATCCCACCGGTTTGTATGGGGGGTCGGGTCGCGCAGTGCATTGCTACCTAATATAATTTTAATGAGTTGCTGAGCAAGCTCAGTAACCGATAAAGGCAACTCAACCCCCTCATAAATAATATGAAGATGTTGCTCTACTCGTTGTAAAAATAATTCGCTAACTGTGCTCACATGCGCCCCTAATATTTATTGTTTAGACTTATAGGCTAGTTAACCTGCACGCAGGTTAACTATATTCTTCGTTATCTAGCTCTACGGCTTCTTTTAAGCGCTCAAGTACGTCTGGCATTGCTGATACAACACGGTTCCAACTTGGCACAAATGGCGCTTCCATTGGGTTTTCTAAAAAGTGTTGCCCTGCTTCCATAATATTTTGTGCAAACATTTCTACTGCTTTTTCTTCTTGGTGTACATCAAGCGTTAACCCGTTCATAAGCGCGTCGTTGTGATAGGTTTCAATAAAATCTAGACCGATACGGTAGTACGTTGCTTTTAGTGAGCGAATTGTTTCGCTGGTAAAAGTGACACCTTGAGTTGCCAGCTTTCTAAACAATGCCTTAGTAATATCAATCGACATTTTAGACAAACCTGCACTTTGGTCATCAAGTGAAAGTTCTTGGTGCTTATGATCGTAATTATCAGCAATATCTACCTGGCACAAGCGGTTATGTGAATAGTTACGATACATTTCACTCAGTACGCCTATTTCAAGGCCCCAGTCACTTGGAATGCGAATATCGTTTAATACATCGCGTCTAAACGAAAACTCACCTGCAAGTGGGTATCTAAATGAGTCCATATATTCAAGATAGTCGGTATTGCCTAGAATTGTTTTAAACGAGCGAAGCAATGGCGTTACTAATAGGCGCGATACACGGCCATTAATTTTTCCATTAGCAGTGCGCGGGTAAAATCCTTTACAAAATTCATAGTTAAAACGCGGATGCGCAACGGGGTAAATTAAGCGAGCAAGTAAGCTTCTGTCGTAGGTTAAAATATCGCAATCATGCAGCGCGATAGATTCCACTTCCGCTGTTGCTAATTTATAGCCCATGCAGTACCACACGTTACGGCCTTTACCCAGCTCACGCGGTGCAACGCCTAGCTCTTGTAATTCTTTATCAAGTGCTTGTAAGCGAGGGCCGTCGTTCCATAATACTTTGTGGTTTTGGTTTAGCTCTTTAAAAAAACCAAGTCCATGGCGGTACTGTGCTTCGTCGGCTCTATCTAAGCCTATAGTAATTTGTGACAAATACGGTACTTCACGCAACTCGCTAACTATATTTTGCAGCGCAGGGCCTTCAAGTTCACTAAATAACGAAGGAAGTATTAATCCCATTGGGCGCTGCTTGCTAAAAGTAAGTAGCTCTTTTTCTAGATCTTCTATTGGTCTGTCGGCAATATTATGTAATGTTGTAATAATGCCATTTTGATAAAAATCAGCCATGAGATGTTTGCTCCTCAGAAATACTTAAAATACTGCTAATGCACGGCAACGATGTTATTTCTTCAATCCAGCCCAGCGGTGCTGGCGATTGAGAGTATCGTGCTTTATTGTGCGACAATTTAACCGGTTTTTTACTCGCCGGATTAGCGATAATAATGGCGATATTTGCATGCTCTAACATTTGCTTATCGTTATCGCTATCACCAAGTGCAATGATCGTGAGAGGCTTTCTGAAATGATGGGTAAACTGTTTAACTAACCACTGCTGTGCAGCGCTTTTATCGGTATTTTTGGCAATATGAATGAAGCGCCCACCAATTTTTATATCGTAGCCGAGTGCTTCAACATCGTTTACAAAGGCTGTGAGTAATTCGTCGTTGCCATACCAATAAAGAGGGTCTGAATAATCGCGAGTTTGTGCGCGTCTTGCTTGCGCATCATCGAGGCCTGTAAGCTCTGATATTTGCTCACTCGATAAGTCACTAAACAATTTGTAATGCGCTTTGTAATCCGCCTTTAAAGTATTTAAGTCCTTTAATAAACTCGATAACGGCTTTGCCATTGCATAACACCAGTACGCGCCTACTTTTTTACAACCAATTGGCTTTAATTCAAAATAGTCTTCTGGAATAAATACCGCTGCACCGTTTTCGACAATAAAAGGCTGTTGAATATTTAAATCGTTTTTAAGCTCTATAACTTCGCAAAAAGTTTTGCTGGTATTAAACACCACAGGAATATGCGCATTTTGCAGCTGCTGTAATAACTCACTGATATTATTTGTATTGTAATCGGCGTGATCGAGTAATGTACCGTCCAAATCTGTAAAAATAATAGGTTGAAGGGTGTCATCACTTGTTAGGTGCATACCGCTAATATCGCGATTGCTATCAAGTTCAATTAAAGCGTTTGCTTTAGCACTCAGTGTGTTTAAGTTCTCACGCGTAATGCGCTCAAAATGAGAAATAAAATACACCAATTGCTCGTTAGTCATGGTGCCTGAGCCTTCACCTTTTTTGGCTATTAACTTTTGTTCTTGCTCTTGTCGCCATGTAAAAACATCACTAAAACTCGGTGCTTTTAGCATAACGGTATAATCAATTAGGTTAAAAACGGCTTTATATTCGTTTGCCAAACAGCTGTTTACACAGCGGCGCCAAACGCCTTCTTTATCAAATTGTTGCTCTAACTCGTTAAGCGGCTCACTCAATGAAAACAACGGTTGTGGCTCACTGCCTACACACCAGCCTTCTAAAATAACAATATCAACTGGCTTTTCGTTTGTTAGCCAATCACTTGCTGGCACGCAGTCGTCTTCGTGTTTATTAAACCCTGGAAGCGGTACGTTTACCTCTCCTGCCAGTAAGTTAGTTATTGTGCTATTCATTAACGCTACATCGTGAGTACCCGGTACTCCGCGAGTAGTAAAAAGAGGATGTACGTCTTTGGCAAGTTCACTACGTGCTTGTTTTGCTAAATAAAAGTCATCAATCGACAATGCAACACTGTTAAGTGGTGTGTTTTTAGAAAACCAGGTAACTAAAAAATCAGCGAGTGTTGTTTTTCCTGAGCCTTGGCATCCATTTATGGCAACAAAAATAGGAGTATTTGTTTTTTTAGATTCGAGGATGTCATGCGCAAGTGGAACAAAATATTGCTCACTCAAATATTGATACTTTAAAGGCAGTTGGTGTTTTGCTAAAAACGGGGTTATATCCACAATATTGGCCTCTGACATAGTTACTCCTTTGCATACAATGCGTCTGGGAGTTAAATGCAGATACTAGACCATTATTATTTTTATATATTTATTAATAGGTTAAAAAAATAGCGCATTATAAATGCGCTATTATGGTGCAATCTATTTAGCTAATGTGCAAAATTAAACTTTTTCAGGCTCTGCTTTTGGTAATACTAAGTTAAGTACTATTCCTAAAATAGCGCAAAGGCTTACGCCCTCTAAACTAAATTGGCTGCCACCAATATGCATACCGCCAATACCGCACACCAAAATAAGTGCAACAATACTTAAGTTACGTGGTGCTGTTAAATCATCGCCCGACTTAACTAATGTATTTAAACCCACTACAGCAATAGAGCCAAAAAGTAGAATCATAATTCCGCCCATTACTGGCACAGGAATAGTTTGCAAACCAGATCCCATTTTAGCTACAAACGCTAAAATAATGGCAATAACAGCTGTCCACATCATTACTTTAGGATTGAAGTTTTTGGTAAGCATAACTGCCCCCGTTACTTCTGAGTAAGTAGTGTTAGGCGGGCCACCAAATAATGATGCCGCAGAAGTCGCAAGGCCATCACCAAACAAAGTACGATGAAGCCCAGGCTTTTTCAAAAAGTCTTTATTGGTTACTTGGCTAATAGCCATCATATCGCCAATATGCTCAATTGCAGGTGCTATTGCTACAGGTACCATAAACAAAATAGCCTGCCATTTAAACTCAGGCCAAGTAAAGTTTGGTACAGCAAACCACTGTGCGTTAGTCACTGCGTCAAATTGCACAACGCCCATACCAAGCGATAAACAATAACCCGCTACAACCCCTGCTAGTATAGGTATAAGCTTAAATACGCCTTTTCCCCATACTGCAAAAATAAGCGTAACCACTAACGAGAACAACGAAATATAAATAGCGCTGGTGTAATCAATAATTTGAATACTGCCGTCGCCACTTTTACCCATCGCCATATTTACAGCAACAGGTGCAAGCGCTAAACCAATAACCATAATTACTGGGCCTACAACCACAGGTGGTAAAATTTTATGAAGCGTTGCAACGCCTTTAAATTTCACTAATAAACTTAAAAGCATATAAGCAAAACCCGCCACCATTAAGCCGCCCATAGTGGCCGGCACGCCCCACATTTGCACAGCGGCAATAATAGGTGCAATAAAGGCAAATGATGACGCTAAAAATATAGGCACTTGGCCTTTAGTCACTACCTGAAACAGCAAGGTACCAATGCCTGCGGTAAAAAGCGCAACATTAGGATCCAAGCCCGTTAAAAGCGGCACTAATACCAGCGCACCAAATGCTACAAACAGCATTTGCGCGCCCGTTAAAATAGTTTTTATTGAAAAGGTGTCATTATTTTGCACTTAAGACTCCTAAACAGTACCAAATATTTTGTCGCCCGCATCGCCTAAACCAGGGATAATATAGCCCTTTTCGTTTAAGTGGCTATCCACTGAGGCTGTAAATATTTCTACATCTGGATGAGCTGTAAGTGTTCTTTCAACACCTTCTGGTGCTGCAACTAGTACAATTACTTTGATTTCTTTACAGCCTGCTTTTTTAAGCATATCGATTGTGGCAATCATAGAACCACCCGTTGCAAGCATAGGGTCAATAACTAAGCTTAAGCGCTCATCAATATTACCTACTAGCTTTTCAAAATACGGTACTGGCTCTAGTGTTTCTTCGTTACGTTCAAGACCAACCACACTTACTTTAGCCGCTGGTAATAACTGCATTACACCGTCCATCATGCCAAGACCAGCACGCAAAATAGGCACTACGGTAATTTTTTTACCTTTAATATGCTCTACTTTTAATTTATTGCCATCCCAGCCTGTAATTTCGTTATCTTCTAACTGTAGGTTTTTTGTTGCTTCGTAGGTTAATAAAGTACCTACTTCAGAACACAATTCACGAAAGCTTTTAGTGCTAATACCATGCGCGCGCATTAGGCCTAATTTATGTTGAACAAGAGGGTGAGAAATAACGTGAATAGCCATGATGTAAACCTAATGATAGAAGAATTTGCGGTATTTTATATTAAAAAAGGTCATTTGACCTGTAGTTTTAAAGAGATTTTCATACATCGTGCCAAAATGTATTGTTTTGCTTGATATTTATGCAAGCCATCAACCCGTTGTGTTTATTAAATGTTACTCGCTAACCAGCTGTTTACTTGCTGTTGCATGTAAATATTTATTTTTTGATGCTCAGGGCTCCAGCCAGCTAAAAATCGATAAAAGTCAGCCCATGCAGCAGGCCATAAAGCGAGCCAATTGTCAGCTATTTTACCTGCTGGTGCTGTAGGATGATAAGTTGTAATAGCAGCCTTTAAATTATCAAAATAATACGCAAGATACTCATCAGCGCTTTCGTGTAATTGTGCATCACTTAAGCAACTGGTCATAAAATACATTACATCAATTATCCCGCAACCTGCTCCTATATATTGAAAATCATAACCGAGTATTTTACCACTCTCATTTGCTGCAAAGTTAGCAAGTTTTGCATCGCCATGAATCAGCGTTTTGTACGCACAACTTTGTAGTTGCTCATCTATTTTATGTGCAGCATTTTTAATATCGGACTTTTTATCATCTGCTGTTTTAAGTTTATTAAACTCATCTGGTCGTGTGCTTAAATGCCAATAATTACCTTGCTGCCATAACCCATCAGCGGGCTTATTTAAGTTAAACGCATGAAAGTGTGCAAGCCATTTTAATATAGATTTAACATGTTGCTGCCCTGCTTGAATAAACCCATGTTTGGTGAAGTCTTTAAACACCAGCGCATATTCATCGCCTTTATTAATTGCGCTTATACATTCAATACTTTGCGCATATTTTGGTAAATGCTGGCTATAAAGCTTATAAAAAGTGTATTCAACGCTATAGGAGTACTGCTTTCTTTTAAGTGCAACTTCGCTTTGTTTAATTTTAGGATGACTTATATAGCTTGGAATTTTAATCGCCTTAATAACGCATAGCTCATTATCAAGCTGGCACTGCACAATACTGCCACACCCACTCCAAAGTGATGTAAGCGTATCGCCAATTTTAATGTGCTTAAAATGAGGTTGTAATAAAGGAATGTAAAATGCCATGGTAAAAATAACTATCCGTTTGTTTTGCTTTGCTTAAATTAGACCCACTCTTTACGAGCTATGAGTCTAAATTGCACGTATGAAAATGGCTACATAATTGCAGTTTTAATTTTTACTGAGTAGTTTAAGTTTTATGCCAGTAGCTTTTCGCAGTTACTGATATTCGCTCGCCGCTTTCGCTTTAAGTTTTCACAATAACCTTCTTGTGAGGCTGGCCTGCCCACTGCACCATGAAATACGCGCGTAAATTGGGTTGTAAGCTTTAACCAGTTTTCTGGAGATATATTCACCCTTTCTAGTAAAGGCAAGTGTGTACTCTCAATATACCCTCGCTTGTCTTCTCGTATACAACGTCCTGTCAATTCAACAAGTTCAAGGTACGATTTAAGCTCAAACGGGAGTCCTTTTGGCATTATTTGACGTGACACGCCTGCAAAGCGAAGTAGTTGTTTTGGTTGTTTGCTATCCTTTGCGCATGTTAAACGCTTTTGTACGCTGGTATGGTCTGACTCTTCTGGTGTGTTAGCCATTTTAGCTCTAATGGGATTTAAATCGACATAGGCCATGCAAGCTGCAAGTGCGGCTTCATCTAGAAGTGCTTGCGATTTGAATCTGCCTTCCCAGAATCTACCCGTGCAGTTATCTTCTTTATTTGCTCTGCGCGCAATGTCTTCATTTAATAACCGCATAAACCAGCTGATACTTGCTAAGCGCTCGCGGTATTGCTTAACCGTTTGATTGAAAAAGATGAGTTCAACTTTACTTAGCTTTTCACCTTGTACATATTTTTGCGTTAACAATGTGCCTTTGCAGAGTTTATGCCAGCGAATAATAATCGCTTTATCATTCAGCCTATTTGCTTTATTATCATCAACATACAGTACTAAATGGGTATGATTACTCATAACGGCATAAGCACATACATCAATACAAAATATCTTAGCTAACTCAAACAGTTTGTCTTCAACCCACCCTCTGCGGTGCTCGTAAGATTGACCAGTAAAATGGTCTTCACCGCACAAAAAAGCACGGCGTACGCAACGTGATATACAGTGGTAGTACTTTGTATCAACCAAACTTACTTGACGCTTTCTTGCGATTGCCATAAGACACCCTGCTTGTTTTTTGCACTAAATAAAGGCTAGTCTTTAACTTCGAAAAGCGCAAAATTTAGAGTGGGTGTCTTGTTTATTTCTTTGAATAGTTTTACTGAGTAGTTTACGTTTTATGCCAGTAGCTTTTCGCAGTTACTGATATTCGCTCGCCGCTTTCGCTTTAAGTTTTCACAATAAGCTTCTTGTGAGGCTGGCCTGCCCACTGCACCACGAAATACGCGCGTAAATTGGTTTGTAAGCTTTAACCAGTTTTCTGGAGATATATTCACCCTTTCCAGTAAAGACAAATGTGTACTTTCAATATACCCTCGCTTGTCTTCTCGTATACAACGTCCTGTAAATTCAACAAGTTCAAGGTACGATTTAAGCTCAAACGGCAGCCCTTTGGGCATAATCTGACGTGGCATACCTGCAAAGCGAAGGAGTTGTTTTGGCTGCTTGCCTTCTTTTGCGCATATTAAGCGTACTTGAGCGCTGGTATGGTCTGACTCTTCTGCCGTTTTAGCCATCTTGGCTCTAATGGGGTTTAAATCTACATACGCCATACAGGCGGCAAGTGCGGCTTCATCTAGTAATGCTTGTGAGCTAAATCGCCCCTCCCAAAACCTGCCAGTACAGTTATCTTCCTTATTTGCTCTGCGAGCAATATCTTCATTTAACAACCGCATAAACCAGCTAATACTTGATAGGCGCTCTCGATATCCCTTTACTGTTTGATTAAAAAAGATAAGTTCAACTTTACTTAGCTTTTCACCCTGTACATATTTTTGCGTTAACAATGTGCCTTTACAGAGTTTATGCCAGCGAATAACAATCGCTTTATCATTCAGCCTATTCGCTTTCTTATCATCAACATACAGTACTAAATGGGTATGATTACTCATAACGGCATAAGCACATACATCAATACAAAACACCTTAGCTAACTCAAGCAGTTTGTCTTCAACCCAGCCTCTACGATGCTCGTAAGACTTGCCTGTAAAACGGTCTTCGCCACATAAAAATGCACGGCGTACACAACGTGAAATACAGTGGTAGTACTTTGTATCAACCAAACTTACTTGACGCTTTCTTGCGATAGCCATAAGACACCCTGCTTGTTTTTTACACTAAATAAAACGTAGTCCTTAATTTAAAAAAGAGCAAAATTTAGGATGGGTGTCACTGTTAATTGCTTTTCACTGTTAATTGCTTTATTCAAAGTGTGCCTGGCGTTGGTAATGTTGTCGCGTTTAACTTACTTAGTGACATGCCTGAGCTTGGGTGTGTAAACAATAAAGAGGCTGCATCACTAGTTGGTGTTGCACCATTTAATCGAGAAAGTGGTGCTTATCAGGGTAAACGGATGATACGAGGTGGACGACCGAAAATTAGAACCGCAATGTATATGGCAATGATGTCAGCTATCCAATGTAACCCTAAATTTAAAGCTATTTATCATCGGCTAGTCGCGGCAGGGAAACCTAAAAAAGTGGCTATTATTGCCTGTATAAGAAAGCTTATAGTAATCATAAATTCTATGGTGAGAGATGGTGTCATGTGGGATCCTAAAATGGCTTGAAATTAGGAATTGACACCATAGTCACTTGTTATGTGCCTTATTTAACTCGATACCTGAATAATACAAGGTTATCTAAAACAAGATTGCTTGACCAAATAAATGAAGCACCAGAACCTGAGAACTGTTCTTGGAAATTCATATAAGCTTTCTTATTATTAACACCAATTTCATCTTCCGTAAATTCCACTGAATTTGGCCAAGATAAGTAACTTTCGTTTAATTTCCAATTTACTGGGATATCCCAATGTAACGAATAGGTCTCAATATACTTATCCGCACCATTGGTACTGCATTTTGTTGTTAAACGCTGATCTCCTATTTCTTTAGCACACTTCAGATCATAAACAGGAGAGGTATAAAAAGTTTGAGCTGACCATTTAGAATTGGTTTTCGTACCATCTGAGAAGCTTGCAATAAAGCCACCGTCTCCAGGGTGAAAACGTTTACCACGGTTATCTTCACTACCCAAGCCTGAATTTTCTTCCCAATCAACAACTTTGATTGCTATATCATATGGCTTTTTAACTTTAAATTTCACGATATTGGAATTAAAAGGAGTAAAAGGTATAGGATCCACGGCTATTAACTTACCGTTTATAAATAATTCAAAGTAATTATCTGCAAATATGTACCCTGTAATAACTTCCCCATCTTTATCTACTTCTATGATAGGTACGGACGACAAGTTAACCTCAGATAAAGATTTTGGGGTTACCTTCGAGCATTCATTATAAAGGTCTGTGGCAAAATTCTTTTGTTCATATTGAACCTTTGCAGGAACAAGATATTCAATATTATCATATTTTTTAATGCCGACTGGAGACGGACGTGAACGTCCGTTTTTACAGGTAAATAACGTTGAAACGTTGACTTCAGCCTCACCTTTAATTACATGAGCAGTCCCAGCATAATCACTAGAACTAGCTGATGACGAAAAACTTAACATAGTAAATAACGATAGTACCGAAAATTTAATTTTAATATTCATAAATATTCCCATATATAGAAGAGCCAAAGCATAGGCACATAACGAGACTGTAGAATAACTCCAACAGCCAAATTCAATTAAAAAAGCGAGCTCCTGTAGTTAACTCTAAGCGTTTTTAAAGCATTAGGTAATGCATTTGGAACCCATAAAACAGGCTGTTTTTCTTAAAAATGAGTAATTCTACAGCCTCAACGCCCCATTAAGAGGCTAAAAATTTTTGGCTAAAATCAGCGAGGTACGAGCAGTAGCCAACTGTTTTTAGTCCTTTTGAATGGCTTGTTATGTACCTGTAACTTCATTATTTAATTTAATTTTTTCAAATTCACGATGATAAGACTGAATGCCAATACCACATTTACCATCAAATGCCTTACCCAATCTAATTAAAGCGTCAACATTAACAGCCTCTAAAGGGTCTATAGTACCATCAGACCAGTTAGCAAAGTCGTTTATCACCATAGCTGAAGATAACTCTATATTCTCAGGCCATTCTGGTTGTGCTTTATTAGTATAATAATCAAGTTTACGTAATTCTTTTTTATCTAATAATACGTAAAATTTATGACGCCAATATTCTTCTTGTTCTGCACAGATTAATTTATACGTTTCTGTCTTAATTAAGTTTTTTAATTTTGTATATCTCATGATATGTCGAGCCGCGGTAAGCCAATTTAAGCGACTTGCTCGAGGTACTTCTTCGTATTTCCCTTCAGTTAATGTTTCAAACCCCCAATCAAGAGAGCTAACCGCTTGATTAAGGATTTCTTTATCTTGTAATGCTTTATCATCTTCTTTTCTTTTTAAGTTAGAGGTTCGATAATTTAAGTAAGCTATGATGATAGATATAAGTGTTAGACCAGAAATAACAGTTTTTAAAAGTTCATAATTGATATCGATACTCAACGCCTCCAAGGTACATAACGAGACTGTAGAATAACTCCAACAGCCAAATTCAATTAAAAAAGCGAGCTCCTGTAGTTAACTCTAAGCGTTTTTAAAGCATTAGGTAATGCATTTGGAACCCATAAAACAGGCTGTTTTTCTTAAAAATGAGTAATTCTACAGCCTCAACGCTCCCATAAGCCGTGAGCTGTGCTGGCACTATTTGTTGCGCCTTTGTTTTTTGCAACCAATGTGACAGTGTTGCGAATCAGCTTCATGGGCTTGTTATAAGTTGCTTGTTACTCGCTATCCGAAAATGAGGAGCCTAAGCCACCAGGGTCATTTACCTTTAACCCCTTATCAGGAGCACTAGGAACAGGACCCTGAGTAATTGAAAATCCAACTATGGGTCCAATAATTGGTAACAATACGATAAGCCACCTTTGACCATTGAGTCTATCAATTTTTCTTACAGTAAACTTATTCCGCTTGCCTTGTGACAAACTTCGTACCTTTCTATAAATTGTGCATAATGCAATCGCGGCACACATGAAATGGATGCCGAATAATATAGATATAATTACAGGTAAGTTGATTTCAATCATGACTTATAACGAGCCTGTAGATTAACTCGTTTTTTATTTGTTTTTATTGATAAACAAACCATAGCTGAGTTCCTATTTTGGTTCAATCGATTACT